>JAGHDA010000001.1 GCA_021160185.1 Verrucomicrobiota bacterium | reverse complement strand
GGCTTGAACGCCTTTACTCCGGCGGCCAAGGCGTCGGTTCTCAAGGGGACGGTTGGCTTCAACGCCGGAACCGGCGCCGACCGGGGCTTGGCGGGAAGGCGCGCCGGCTGCTCCGGCGCTTTGACCTTCTGGGCAGGCCGGCTCGCTCTGCCCCTCCGGGCAACCTGGCTCTTGTCCGCAGTCGGAGAGGCTTCTTCAAGGCTCATCCTCTCGGAGCCTATCCTCTTAAGGTGGTCCAAAACCCCTTCGATCTCAGGGGCTGCAACCTTTTCCTTCTTCGCCGTCTCGGCAAGAACCTGAACCTGAACGGGCTCCGCAGCCGCCTCCCTCGTCGCGGCCATTCCCATAAAGCCCCACTTGTGCTCCTCCTTCGTCGGCTCAGCGGTCGCGGCCGACGCTGCTCTCCCGTTCGCGGCGGCGCCGTAGCGGGCTCGGGCAGGAGGCGGCGCGGCCCCCCTGGCCCGCCGCCGACTCAAAGACTCACCGGGGATCGAACCGGCCGCCCCGCCGGGAGCAGAAGGGGCAGCCGGACGGGGAGCAGCCGCTCGCGGAGTAGGCGGCGTCAACAAAGACGAAAGCTCCTTGCCTGCGGCGGGAGCTCCCGAGCCCGAGGCGCGATGCGCAACCTGCTTCCGCTTCTCTCCCAGCGCCTCGCGCGAAGCGTCGCGCGAAACGGAAAAACGCTTCTCAAGGCTCAGTGCCGCAGCGGCGTCTTTCTTCGCCGCCTCTTTCTGGGACTTTTCATGGTAAAAATCCGAGCCGAGAAAGCGTCGATCACCCTCCGCAACAACATCCTTACCTGCGACGAAGCCGTGCGTCTTCTCCCGCTCGAGGCGAGCGTCTTCTTCCGCCATCCGCCGCGCCAATTCCCACTGCCTTTCCGCATGGAGCCGCGCCAATGCCTTCACCTTCATTGCCTTCGCCTTGGCCTTGGCCGGAGCTAAAGCAGGAAGGAGCATCCCCACCATTAGGAGGCATAGGCAAACAGCCACCACCGCCACGGCCCAGGGATGCTCGATACGGAGCGACCAGAAGGAAGGGCGCGAGGAACGAGAGGCCTCTTTCCGTTTTCCCGAAGGCGGCGGCGCGGCCAGAGCGCGAAGCACCTTCTCGCGTTGGGGTTCCGAAAGTCGCTCGGCGGCCGTCTCCCGCTCCAACCGGCCCAGCTCTTGAAGCCGCCGGACCACCGGTTGGAGCCGCTCCAAAAGGGCGGACAGGCGCGGCTCGGCCGCCACCTGCCGGCCCAGAGCGGCCGCTTCGGCCGGGTCCAACTCGCCCAGGAGCCAGGCGGTCAACCGGATTTCGACCTCCTCCTCAGGCGTGCGCGGCTTGGGATCAGGTTTCATGCTGAATCGCCTCCTCGAAATCCGCCGCCAATGTCTTCAGCGCGTGATGAAGCAAGTAGCCCACATGCCCCACGGTCAACCCCATCCGCTCGGCTATCTCCCGATAGGAAAGCCCCTCGAAGAACTTGAGCCGGAGCAGCTCACGGTTCCGTTTGTCCAGCCGCTTCAGGCAAAGACGAAGGCGTTCGATCTCCTCCCATCGAGCGGCTTCTTCGTCGGGGCCGGGCGGCGCGCCGGACGCGGCGGCGCCTTTGGCTTCCCCGGCGGCTTCGAGGGGAAGCTGTCGGGCGTCGCGGCGGTTGTCACTGACTGTCAAGTTGTGCACGGTGCGAAAAAGCCATTGGCGCGGGGCGCGCACGTTCGCCCATTGTGCGTGAAGCCTCAGAAACGCCTCCTGCACGGCGTCTTCGGCCGCGGCGCCGTTCCGCGCCAGCTTGCGGGCGTAGCCGAGCAACGGCGCTTCCAAGCTTTCGAACAACGCAGTCAAAGGCATTGTCTGCGGCGTTCCCTCCGCCGGGCTTTGGTCGCCTGCCATGGGTTCTCTCCAATCGTTCGTCCGCGCCCCTCCCTTTCCACGACGCCGGGAGGGCTGTCTTCTTAGACGGTCCTTGTCGAAAGATACTCCCCGAAAGCCGAAACGGCTAGGCCCATCGCGCCCCGAATCCGTCAAGATGGGAAGCAAATATATCCTAAAACGCCGACGGAAGGGGGCTTGTTCCTCCGGCCGATTCAGGCACAATCGCGCCATGAGCGCATTCCGATTCGGCTCCTCGATGTTGGCGGCGGGCCTCTTCCTCGGCGGGTCGGTTTCCCTGCGCGCCGCCGCGACGCCTTCCCCAACCCGGCCTTTCCGTCCCAACGTAATCCTGTGCATGGCGGACGATCTGGGCTGGGGCGACACGGGCTACAACGGCAATCTCATTGTGAAGACGCCCTGCCTGGACCAGATGGCGCGGGAAGGGCTCCGCTTCGACCGGTGGTACGCGGGCGCGCCGGTCTGCTCGCCCACGCGCGGAAGCTGCCTCACGGGCAGGCACCCTTACCGCTACGGGATCTTCTTTGCGAACAGGGGCCATTTGCCGCGGAAGGAGCTGACGTTGGCGGAAGCGCTCCGGGCGGCGGGCTATGCCACGGGGCATTTCGGCAAATGGCACCTGGGAACGCTCACCGCCAAGGTCAAGGACAGCAACCGCGGCGGGCCCAAGGGCGCGTCGCACTATTCGCCTCCGTGGGACAACGGCTTTGACACGTGCTTTTCCACCGAAGCCAAGGTCCCCACCTTCGACCCGATGCGCCGGCCGAAAACCTTCCGCTCCGGCGAATCGCTTCGGTTCGGCTGGGTCCCTCGAGCCAAGAAAGAGCCGACGCTCTTTTACGGAACGCGCTATTGGACCGGTCCGGATCAGCCTGTGACGGAAGGCCTGGAAGGGGACGATTCGGCCTTGATCATGGACCGCGCCCTGGAGTTCATCCGCCGGGCGGTCGGCTCCGGCAAGCCGTTCTTCGCGGTGATCTGGTTCCACGCGCCCCATTTGCCGGTGTCGGCGGACGAGCGCCACCGCAGTCTCTACCAGAACAGGCCGTTGGCCGAGCAGCTCTACTACGGCGCGATCACCGCCATGGATGAACAGGTCGGCCGCCTCCGCGCCGCGTTGCGCAAGCTGGGCGCGGCGGAGAACACGATGCTTTGGTTCTGCTCGGACAATGGGCCGGAAGTCCGCACGCCCGGCTCGGCGGGGCTTCTGCGCGGACGCAAGCGCAGCCTCTACGAAGGCGGCGTGCGCGTGCCCGGCCTGCTGGTCTGGCCCGCCGCGGTCCGCGCGCCCCGCGGCGTCTGGACCCCTTGCTCCACGCTGGACTACGCTCCCACCGTCCTGGATTTCCTGGGAATTCAGCCCGCGGATCAGCCGCGACCGACGGACGGCGTCTCCCTCCGCCCGCTCATTGAGGGCAAAGTCTTCACCCGACCTCGGCCGATTCCTTTCGAGTCGGGCGGGCAGGTCGCCCTCATCGGCGAGCGGTTCAAGCTCTATGGTCTCAAGGCAAAGAACGGCTCGTTCCGCTACGCCCTCTATGACATCGAGAGGAACGCGCGCGAGGACCAAGACGTCGCCTCCGCCCATCCGGACGTCTTCGAGCGCATGCGCCGGGAGTTGGAAGCCTTTCGCGCCTCCTGCCGGCGAAGCCTCAGCGGCGCGGACTACCGCTGAGTCTGCGACGCAGACAGGCCGGAGACCGTCTGAAAGCGTCGGAGAGAACAGATTGGGGACGGCCGTGAAAAAGCCAAACCGGGGCCGCCGCGCCTGAGAACCATCCGCTCCGGCCCATCAAGCGCCGGATCGACGCCGCCCTCAAGACCCCCTCCCCGCTGTTCGACGAGCTTTCCAAGCAGCGCGGCCGGCCAACGCCCCGCCCGGTCAGATCCTCAACGCCCGGCTCGTCGCATCGGCGACTACTCCCAGCCGCAGCCGCCGACGCGAGGAGAGGAAAGCCTGACTTGGAAAAGCTACTCCACCCGGAGGAGGAAACCGGCCGAGTGACTGTTGAACTCAGGGGCGTACATGCATTCGACCAAGGCGTAGCCGCTCTGGCAGACGCCCCGATGGCGCGCCCAGACGCGATATTCCAGCACGTAGGTTCCTTTGGGCAGGTAGTCGATGAAGAAATGCACTGCCGAATCGCGGACGCTCATGTAGTAGCTCAACCCATCCCGCCACAGGCGGCGGGAAAGGACATCCTGCGGCTCGACGCAACTGGGCCGCTGATCCCGCAAATGGACAAACTCCATGTCGCGATCGACGCGAAGGACGAGCCGAACCGCCAATTCGTCGCCCACGCGCACCGGGCCGCGGACCGGCGCAAGCGTCGGGCCTTGGGCGGTAAGTTTGCGGACGTAGAATCGCTTCTCGATCTTAAGGGGCGTTCCCGCGTAAGCGGGGATCTTGCCGATCTCCTCAAGATACCGCCAATGAACCGCGCCCCAGGCAACGCCGGGGTCCGGTTTCTTCACCGTGATCCTGGCAAGCTCCGGCGCGATCCGCTCGGGCCCGAACCGAACTTCGTAGAAGCCGGTCCCCGCTTCGACCTGCGAAGGCCGAAGCGCCTCGCCTCCGAGGCTGACCCGGACGAGCTGCTTGGACCCCAGCCAATCCGAGCCGCGGTCAAGCAGGGCGTAGACCGCGTCGGCGGTGGCCTTGGTGGTCTTCCAGGCCTGGGTTTGTTTCTGCTTGAGCAGCCAGACGCGACACTCGTCCACAGCGGCCCGATCGCGGAGAACTTTCTCAAACACCTCGATCATGAGGGCTTGCGTCTCGATGGGCGCGCGAAACCAGCTCCAGGAAAGCTCTGTGTCCCGCCAGAACCGACCCAGCTCTTCGTCGAGGACCGAGCGCTCCTTGAGCGAGACGGCGATGTCGCGGGCTGTCCGCGGATCGCCGAACCGCAGCAGGCCGAGGGCGGCGTGGCCCTGGGCCATGCGAGGGAGCTTGAGCCAATGCCGCCTGGCCTGGTCCAGGAAGTAATCCACGGCCTTGCGCGCCGGCGGCGGGATGGGACGCCGTTCGAGGAAGAAGCTCCGCCCGTAAAGATAGAAGGCCACGGTCGGATCCAGGCGGGGCTTCTGCTCGGTCTTCTCTTCCACGATCCGCTCATAACGCTTCCGGATCGCTTCGTCCAACGCCTGAATCGCCTTGGCGAGGGTCGGCTTGGGCAGCCCCGGGACCGCGCCCAGATCCTGCAGCCGCCCCAAACCGGCCACGATGTAGAGCGTAACGAACATGTTGCCGCGCCCGCCGGGGAACCAGGGCCAAAGCCCGGAGGAAGTCTGCATGCTCCCAAGCTTGCGGATGGCTTTCTCAAGCTCGCGGCTCATGCGATTCTCGTCGAAGAACAGCGCCACGCGCGCCCGCGCCTCGCTTTCCGAACGTCCCTCCAACAGCCAAGGCGTTTCATCCAGGAGAACCGAGCGCAGATCGGCGTTTTGTTCGAGCGGACTTTTGAGCCTGCCGCCCCGCCGCCATTGCTCGAAGACGCTCCGGATGCGCGGGTTGTCGCGAACGATCCGGCTGCCGAGGCTGTCGGCGTAAATGCGGTTGAACAACTGCTCGGCGCACTCGTGGGGAAACTCCATCAGATACGGAAGCGCCAGGACGGCGTACCAGGCGGGGTTGGAGCTCATCTGGACGACCAACGCCTGATGGCGGAGGGAGCTCGATTCGGCCGAGCGAAGGAGGTTGGTGAAGACGAATTGCTTCTCCGCCGGGCCGCGCACAGGCAACGGCAGCGACTCTTCCACAGCCACGCGGCGCGGGAGCACAGGCAGCGCGTCTTCCTCGCCGTCGGAAAACTCGGCGGAAGCGGCGACGGCCCGGAAGAGAAGGGAGTTGAGGCCGTCAGGAACCCGCAACCGCCATGCGAAGACGCGGGATTCCCGCGGCGGGATATCGAAGGGCCGCTCGGCGCGGCTCACGCCCAGAGCGCGGCCGACCGGCTTTTCCGTGAAGGCGTCGAGCAGATCGAGCCGGACGCGGCCTTTTTGCCGCGCCTCCGCCCGGTTGACCACTTTGACCGTGAACTCCAGTTGGTCTCCTTCGCGGAGGAAGCGCGGCGGGTTGGGCCGAACCATCAACTCCTTGGCGGTGACCGCGAGGGCCTGAATGCCGCCGCTCCGCAGAGCCGTGTCATGGGCAAACCCGAGGAAGCGCCACTGAGTAAGCGCCTCGGGCGTTTGGAACCGGATGCGCGCCACGCCGTTTGAGTCGCTCAAAAGATCCGGATAGAAGAACGCGGTTTCCTGGAGGTTGCGCCGCGGCACGACGGCGCTCAGGTCGATCGCCGGCGCGGGGGCTTCGGCGGATCCTTCGCCTCCCCCGCCCAAGCCGCCTCGGGGCGCAGGCGGTCGGTCCTCGGCCGAGGGCGGCGCTCCAAGGAAAGTCACGTTTTCCATCTCTGCCGGAGCGCCCTTGGCCATCACCGCCATTTGAGGCGCGGGAGCCCCCGGAGCAAAGGTCGCCGCCTTACGCAGATAGCGTCCCGGCGGACTCCAGGAATTTACCTCCGGCGGAAACCGGCGGTAGCTCAGCTCCACCGACTCAAGCCGCAGCCGCAGATCGTTGAAGACGGTCAGGAAACCCTGGGCGCGATTGCTGAAAGAAGGCGCGGCCCACCAATAGTCGCGATAAAAGACATCGATGCGATCCGGCCATCGGTGGGGCGCAAACTGGTCGAGGGAGGCGTCATAAAGCGCGGCGACCATCTCGGCGGCCGTGAAGGCCGGATCTTTCGCGCCCTTGGCTTTGGGGCGGATCACCAGGGACCAGGTCTCCGTTTGCCCCGGACGCAATTTCGAGCGGAAACGCTCCCACGAAATCGCCAGTTCCTTGTTGGACCAAGGAACGTCGATCCGCCGAGTCTCCTCGTAGATGCGGTTTTCCCGAACCTGGAACACATGGAGCGTGACGCCGCCGCGCCAGGCCTCTTTGAGGCGGAGCCGCAGCTCCTGCTGCGTCCGCCGCGGATCGGTCCAGAATCGTTCCAGGAGCTTGCCGCGACGGAAAAGCTCGAAGCAGGCGCGGGCCCGCTCGTAGCCGCTGCCCCATAGCACGCGCACCTCCTCGCCCGGCTCGCCCGACCATCCCGAAGCGGCGAGGAGAAACGGCACGCGCAGGTCCAAGCGCTCCGCCTCCGGATCCACCACCTTGATCAAGGCCTCGGCCTTGACCGGCTCGCCCGAGGCGTCCTGGGCAAGGACGCGGAGACGATAAGCCCCCGCAGGCAGGGAAAGCCTGGTCTTGGCGCGTCCTTCGGCGTCCGTGCTGAACCCGCCTTCCCAAACCGACTCGCCCGCCGGCCAGCTCGCCGGGTCCGAGCCGGGCTTCGCCTCGGCCTCGGTCCGAAGCGTCGAGAGCCAGTAGGGCTTGCGGATCGGCCGTTGGGGCTGCTTGAGCCGGAACGCCTTCAGAACGCCCTCGGCGATCTGGGGCGCGCCGTCCAGGTTTGCGGCGGCGATCCGGATCTCGAACGGCTTGCCGGCTTCGATCCAGTCCGGCGTCTCGGCGCGAAGCGAAAGCGCCTGGTAGCCGGCGTGGACCGTCCTGCCCGCCGAGCGGGTCTCGCCCGCCGCGTCGGTCACATCCGCATGAACCTCAAACGCGAACACAGGCTGAGCGGCTTTGGGAACCGATCGGTCCGGAACGGCGCGGAAAGAGATGACGAACCGACCCTCCTTGTCCAGCGCGACGACTCCATGGGCGATCTCCCTGTCCGCCGGCGCGGGGCGCGGCGGCCAGCCGAACCGTCCCCACCACCAGGGCAAACGCGTCCGCCGCACCACCCGGTAGCGGACCTTGCCCGAGTCGATCGGCGCGCCGGTGAAGGCGAGGGCTTTGCCTTGGACCTGAACCTCCCGGTCCAACTTGGCCGGGGCCTTCGGCGGGTCCAGGGTCACGTAAAACTTCGGCCGCTTGTATTCTTCCACGCGGACCACGGCCCGGCCGCTCGGCCCCCGGCTCACTTGAAGCGTGAACCTCCCGCGCAGGCCGGTTTCCGGAGCCGCAAACACGCCGTGGAACGAACCGAATCCATTGGCTCGATGGCGGTGTTCGGCGGCGACCCGACCGTTGGGGCCGCGGAGTTGGATCGTGATTTCCTCCTCGGCCAGGGTGTGATAATCGCCCTCGGCCTGGTCGGCAAAAACACAGACGCCCTTGTAATGGATGAGCTGACCGGGACGGTAAATGGCGCGGTCGGTAAAGAGGAAGGTCCGCTTGAAGGGGCGCGCCTCGCCCATTCGGGCCGGCCAGAGCCGGCGTCCGGCGTCGACTTCCCAAGCCCCTTTCCGAGCGACCACCCAGCACCCGCGCGGGGCGCTCTCGCGCTGGAACTCGAACCAGCCCCCGGCGTCGGTCTCCAGAGGAGCGGAAGGCTTCGGCTCGGGGCCCTTTTCGGCCGTCCACAACCGGACCTGCGCCCCCGGGATCGGCTCGCCGCTTTCGGCGTCCAAGACCCATCCTTCCACGCGGTTTTCGCAGGCCCTTGCGACAAGGGCGAGGCGGGTGACACGGAAGTTGGAAACCTCGATGCGGTTGTCCTTCTCGCGAAAATCGGGCCGCCGACTGGCAAGGAGAGCGTAAAAGCCGGGGCCGAGATCTTCGGGGGCGTCCAGATCCGCCTCGCGGGGCTGAAAGTCTTTCGTCGGAGGAAGCTCCGCGCGCCAAGCGAACAGGGGAGGCTTGGCGAGCAGCTCGGCCCGTTCGGCCGGGCGCGCGCCGATCGTCCGCCCGGAAAGCGTCTCTCGCGTCGGCTTCCACTCCACGCGCACGATGCGGAACCAAAGATTGCTCACGTTGCGGCAGCGGGCGTGGATCTTGGGCCAGGGCCGCCACCAGTTCCGCTCGATCTGCAAGCTCACCTCGGGCGCTTCGATGCGGCGGACCAGGTTGGCGCAGAGGCGGCCGCCGGGGCTTTCCGGATAGGTTTGCGCGCCGCGCAGAGCCGCTTCGCGCGCCTCGACATAGCGTTTTTGGGCGAACAGCCTGCTGCCGATCTCGTGCCAGGCCACGGCGGAGATCTCGTGGTCGGCCCAACGCTCGGCAAAGCGGCGAAGCGCCTTCAAGCAACGGGAGTCCTTCTCCTCGCCCCAAGCCGCGCGGCAAGCGAACTTCAACCGCGCCAGATCCGCGTCGGCCAACGCGCTAGGATCCTCGTCGCGCAGGTGGAACCGGAGCAGGTCCTGGAAGATCCGCGCCGCTTTGAACAAAGGCGCGTTGGTGTCGGGCGCGGACGGGCTCCATGCGAGAAACGCTTTGATCTCGTCGAACACCGGATCCTCGGCCGCGATCTCGAACACGGCTTCGGGCTGCGCCCCCGCCTGCTCGCCGGAGGTGTAGAACTTAAGCGCCTCATGGGCGATGAAGTCATACAGCGTGGGGCGGAAGCGATCCGGCAGGCTGCCCGGCAGCAGGAATCCGTCGAACTCAGCGACAGGGATTTCCTTCAGCAGGGCGGCCTGGCCGAGCGCCCGCGCAAACCGCCGGTCGATTTCGGCGAAGAGGCGCTTGATGTCCCAAGTCGTGAAATCCTCGCCCGGAGGCTCCGCCGTGGCGCTGCGTTGGAGGATGCGCCAGCGATTCCGCTGGAAGTATTGCCAGAACCAATGAGCCTGAACCGCTTCCAGGAGGGGGCGAACCGGCTCGGGGGCTTTGTCAATCTCGGGGGCGAGCCGGCGGATTTTTTCCTCCGGAGCGCCGCCTTGGATTTCGGCTTCAAGGACGACTCGTCGAATGACGGCCTTGGTCCATTGAGCCCAGTCGCCTCGGCGGCGGGCGGTTTCGAGGATCGGAGCCAAGGCCTTCAACGCCGTGCGCGGCCGGCCTTTGGCCGTCGCTTGCTCGACTTCTTTCCAGGCCGCTGTGTACTCGTCCATCCGGCTGTTTTCCCCGGCCGCCAACGTCAGGCAGCCCAGCGCCGCCGCGAGGCAGAAAATTTTCCAGTTCATCCTGCTTTCCCTCCGTCAGTCCAAACCGAATCCTTTGCGGGTTTATCGCAACGCTTATTAGACGGGCGCGGCGGAGGGAGGCTCCAGGAAAAAGACGGCGCGCCGTCCGGGCGGAAAGCCGGCAAGCGGCTTAAAACCGGATGCGCAGGGCCAGCTTGGCCGATAGCTGTGTAGACTGGCTATGGAAGCGCCAGTCGTCGAAGAGAAAACCCTGGTTGATCACGAAGAACAGGTCGCTCCCCGGCTTGAAGGTCCAACGAAACCGGGAGCTGATCCCCAAGTCATCCGAGAGGTTGTCGTACTGGGCCAGTGTGCTCAGGGAAAGATCCGGGCTGGCCGCCAGGGTGAAGCGCAAGGTGGCCACCCGGACGGCGAACTTGCCGTAGGGCATGTCGATCTCGCGCAGCTCGTATCCCGGGCGCAGAGTAAGGGCTCGGCCGGGCCGCAAGTCGAGCGATCCTTCGTAACGCCATATCGTGCCGTCGTAATAATTTCCGGTCCGCACTTCGAGATTCACAGCGATCGGCCGGGCGTCGCTCGAGTTGAATTTTACGCCGATCTGATCGTTCAGGTAATCCCCCCGCGGAATGGTGACGCCCTCGCGCATGTCGAAGGCCTCGTCCACCACGTCGCGATCATAGCTGTAGGCGACGAAAACCCGATCGAGCTGAGGGGTCGTCGCATACAAATAAGGCAAATCATGGTTCTCGGCCACGAGCCGGTTGTCCAGATCGGTCGTCCAGATCGGGCGCACGCCGAGAGAAACGCTCCTGAGCCACTTTTTGTTCAGCCGCCAAACATAACGCGCGCCGGCGATGTACTCCCGCACGCCCGTGCGGCGGACGAAGCCCAAGGCCGGATCGAAATCCTCGCCCACCTGGCGCGCCGTTAAGTGCACGTCCAAAGGCTCGTTGGGATAGTCCACGTCAGCGCCGAAAGCCGCGTCCGCGCCGTCAACCTGATCCGTATAGGAGCCCATCGTCCAGGCGTGGCCGACAAGGGAGCGGCCGTCGCCCAGATCGCTGTTGATATAGTTGAAGTCCGCCCCGCCCAGATAGGCCTGGCCCTCGCCGCGCGGCTCGCCTGCGGTCAACAACAACCCCACGTCCGATTCGCCCCACACCTGCCGGGACACCCGCCCCACGAACAGGTTGTCCGGGCCGTCCTGGGCATAACCCTCTTGCAACACATCCAAAAGCGCCACGCTGGTTCCGTCCATCCGCCCCGTCAGCCGGCCGCCGGCCAGGATGTCCAGCGGCTCTCCGTCGGGATCCAAACCGATCCGGCGGGAGTAATAAGGGGTGATCGGGAACATCCGCAGCCCGCCGAATCGGAACAAGGACGCGTCCTGGAGGAAGAAGTCCCGCTTCTCCGGAAAGAACGTCGGGAAACGGGTCAGGTTGATGATCCGGTCGTCCACCTCCGCCTCGGCAAAATCGGTGTACACAGTGGCGTTGGCCTTCAAGGAAGGGGTGATGTTGTAGGTGACGTCCAGGCTGGGCCGGAAATCCCAATCCCCTTTCCGGCCCTCGGCGTCCGCCCAGGTCAGCGTGGTCGAGGGCTTGATCTCCCACCCCTTCCCTTGGCGCATCTTCTGAAGCCCGACCAATTCGCCTGCGTCGGGCAGAGAGCTGACGCGTTTGGCCCGGGCGATGCAGGTCCACCGATCAACCTCCTGGCGGCGGCGGATGACGCGCTCCACGTTGAACCCCCAAACGCCGGAGGAAGGATCGAAGGAAAGGCTCTTGGAGGGAATGCGAACCTCGGCGGCCCATCCTTCCGAATTGATGCGGGCCTTGACGACCCATACAGCGTCCCAGAGCGGGTTGTAGGAGTCGAAGTTTTCGATCAACCCTTCCGAACGCGCCCCGGCGGGGTTGAACCGGAAAAAGTACCCTTCGCGCTTGCGGTGAAAGGTGTCGAAGACGAATTCCACCGTGTCGTCGGCGCTTAGAAAGCTGTCGTGCTGGAGGGTCTTGGCCAGGATTTTGTCCGGCTCGCTGTCCCGGCAACGAACGGCGATGTAAAGGTTGTTCTCGTCGTAAAGCAAACGGATCTCGGTGGGCTCGCTGGGGGAAGCGCCTTCATAGGGAAGCACTTGCGTGAAGTTGGTAATCACCGCCGCATCGCGCCAGCAGGGATCGTCCAGGCGGCCGTCGATGCGCGGGGGAGACTTGGCCAGGGGAACCTCCACCCTCGGCTCGGACGGCGGGGGCGCAGCCGAGAAAACAGCAGCGCAGCAGCCCAGAACGAAGAACGGCAACACGACTGTCCTTCGATGTCTGCTCTGCGAAAAGCGTCTTTTTTCTATTTCCCTTTTTCCCTGCTCCACTGCGGGCGGCATTTATGTCGCACAGGGGACGGCTTGGCAACCCAAGCCTTGGCCAAGCGGCAACCTGCCTGCCGCGGCCTTCTCCGTAACCGCCGAGGTCGCGAGACGGAAAAAACGCGGCCTCCTTGGCCGCGCCCGACCGCGGGCGGGACGCCCCCGATCCCTTTACGGAGACATTTTGGACCGGAAAAGAACGCTCTGAAACCCGCCCTTCGCGTCGGCAGCTGCCAAACAACGGGCGGGCCAAGCCCGGGCGTTTTTTTCAACAACCTTGCATCTGCTAATGGCCCAGCTCCCAAAAGATTCGAATC
>JAGHDA010000137.1 GCA_021160185.1 Verrucomicrobiota bacterium | reverse complement strand
GCCCGCCGCCCGCCGCCGCCTGCTGATCCAAAGCCGCCACCACCACGCGAAGGAAGCGGGGGCACGGATAGGAAACCTCCAATTCCTGCTGCACCACTCTGTGGGGGCCTTTCGCCCCTTCCAAAAGCCCATCCAGATCAAGCGCGGGCAGAAATCGCCGGAGCGGCTCGCCTTCGCCGCTCTCGGGCGGGATGCCCAGCAGCCGCGCCGCGGCCGGATTGTAATAGGCAAGCCGCCCGTCCCGATCCACCACCGCCACGCCATCCCCGATAGCGTCCAGGAGCGTCTCGAAAAAGCTGTGTTCTTGCGCCAGGCGGCGAAGGACCTGGCGCAGCTCGCCCGCGTCCAGCCGGTCCAACCGGCCGAGGACTTTTTCGAAGAAACTGGATCGGGCCGCCATGGGTGTGTCCGCTTCCAGCCTTACAGCCACCGTTTCTTCCGGAAGTAATAGAAAGTCAATCCGGTGGTGAGCGCCGTAAAAATTCCCGCCGCCGGATAGCCCCACCATGTGTCCAATTCCGGCATATGCCGGAAATTCATCCCATACCAAGTGCCCACCAGCATCAACGGCGTGGTCATCACGGTGATCAGCGTCAACAGCTTGACCACTTCGCCGGTCCGGTTGGAAGAGATATTCAGATACACTTGAAGGATGCCGGTCAGCGAGTCGGCGTAGGATTGGGCCATCTCGGAGATCTGGAACAGGCCGTCGTATACGTCGCGGTAATAGGGAATCAGCTTGGGACGGATAAGCGTGAACTCCCCGTTGGCGAAGCGCCAGAGGACTTCCCGCTGGGGACTGATGATTTGGCGAAGTTGGAGCACGTCTTTCTTCACCTGGATGATCCGATTGAGCACCTCCTCCTCGGCTCCGCCGAGAACCTCATGCTCAATCTGGTTGATCTCCAAAGAGAAGGCGTCCAGAGCGGGTTTGTAGCCGTCGACAATGGCCTCCAGGAGCAAGTGCGCTATGCGGTCCGGCCCTTTGTTGAGCTGCAGCCCCCCGCGGGCGCACCGCTCGGCGATCAGCGTCACCGGCCGGCAGGCCGCGCCGTGGTAAGTGACCAGGAAGTTGCGCCCCAGAAAAAAATCCAGCTCGCTCGTCGCAAAGCCTCTTTCCTTGCGGCTGTAATCCACCGCGTGAATCACAATGAAAAGATAGGGCGAGAAGAGCTCCTCCTCTTTCGGCTGATACGCCTCGACTTTCGGCGAGGAATTCTCCACCACGCAATCCTCAATGGAAAGCGGATGGAAATGGAACACCTCCTCCAGATAGAACCGCGTCTCCTCCGGAGTCGGGTCCTCCAGGTCCACCCAAAGGAATAAATTGGTGTCCGCCAGGAGAGTGGGCATAAGAAACGCCTCAATCTCCTGCGTATGCAGACGCCCCTGAGTTGTGAACGCAAAGGATCGAACCATACGCCGCCGCCTACCGCGTCTTCGCAAGCCGAGGCCAGTGTAAGTCTCCCCGAGCTTGGAACAAGCCGATTCGGCGCGCGCCGAGTCGGGTCCTCCGTCCTGGGTGAGCTTTTGAAGGGCAACGTTCGTCAACTGCCAGTTGGGGGAGATTCAGGCCCGCCTGCCAGCAGGCAGACGGGTTGGGGCGGATGCGGCATTGGGGTTTGGCTTTCCGCCAGGCGTTCCAAACGAGGAGCCGGACCAAGCCATTGGCTGCGGCAGCTCCATCGCTCGGGGAAGAAGGCAAGACAAGCCGTCGCCGAAGCCGTCGCCGGGATGGGCCGAGGATTGTTTCGCAGGGCGGCTCGGTTATCGTCGGAGACATGAAGGCAGCAGAGCGGGCAAACGGCGAGAGAGACGTTCTACATACGAGCGGGCCGTTACGGCGACGATGGGCGGCTCTAGGCGCGCTGACTCTGCTGGTCGGCGGGGGGATGGGCGTCGGGGTTCTGCAACCCATCCTCAAAGCGGGAGAACCGCAAGGCAAATCAACGCCATGGATTTGGATCGAGGCTGAAGGGACAAGCGGCGGCGAAACCGATCCGGAGCTCTCGGGCGGGCGAATGGTTTGGGTGGGACCGGGAGGCGAACTCTCGCGCCCAGTGGACGTGCCGCAGGCAGGGCGTTATACGCTATGGGTCCGGAAGTTCTGGAACCCGCAGGCGATCCGTTGGCGCGTGGGGCAGAGCGAATGGCGTGAAGCGCAAAAGGCTGCGCTGGTAAATCTGGTTATCTTGGGGAACAACCCGGGCCGCCGTGTCGGCTGGTTCAACGCCGGAGCAGTCGCCTTGCCGGCCGGACGGCAGACTCTGGAGATTCAAGTTCTGCCGGGGGATCCCCGCACGACGGCTTATGATTGCTTCTTGCTCACGGCGGCGCCGTTCAGCCCTCGAGGCCGTCTTCGCCCGGGCGAATCCTCGGGGGCGTCGGAGCCGGGTTGGTTTGCGTTCGAGCCGCCGCCGGACCCCTTCGAATACAGCCCGATCGATTTGCGATTCCTCAACCACCGTCGGGCCGGGGAACGGGGTTTCCTCAAGGTGGATGGAGATCAATTTGTCTGGGAGAAGACGGGAGAGCCGGCGCGGTTTTGGGCTGTGAACGTGGGAATGAGCTTCGGCAATCTGCAGGATCAGGATCTGGCGCGCTTCGCCCGCGCCATGGCAAAGCGCGGGGTGAACCTGGTGCGGATTCACGGTCGGGTGTACGCCGGCAGCGGTCCGAATTGGCATGCGGCGGAGCCGCAGGTCATTGATCGTTTGCATGCCTTGGCAGCCGCCTTGAAGCGCGAAGGGATCTACACCGCTTTGAGCATTTACTTTCCGTTGTGGGTGCGGTTGGGACCGGACGACCCGACCTTCCCCGGCTACAGCGGCCAGCATCCGTTTGCCCTGCCGTACTTCCACGAGGCATTTCGGCCCATCTACCGGCGTTGGTGGCGCGCGGTCTTGGAACCGGTCAATCCCCACACCGGCTTGCCGCTCAAGGACGATCCGGCGTTGGCGATGCTCGAGTTGATCAACGAGGATTCGACCCTCTTCTGGACGTTCAATCCCGACCGCGGCGCGCAGGGCAACATACCCGATCCCCAGCGGGCTTTGCTCGAAAAGCAATTCGCCCGCTGGCTCCTGGACCGCTATCCCGGAGAAACGCTCGAGGAGATTCGGCAACGTCATTGGCAAGGCTTAGCCACTGCCCAAGACGACCTCGCAGCCGGCCGGGTCGGCTTCCGGCCCCTTTGGAACATAGCTCAGGAACGCCGGCCGCGGGACCAAGACACTGCGCGGTTTCTGACGGAGCTGATGCGGCGTTGGTACAGCGAAGAAAAACGCTTTTTGAAAGAAGAGCTCGGTTGTCGGGCCTTGGTTTATGGTTCGAACTGGAAAACCGCTTCGCCGACTTGCCTCGACCCATTGGATAAGTACGCCAACGCCGTCGGAGACTTCTTCGATCGGCACGGCTACTACAGCGGACGCCATGACGGCGATCGTTCTTCGTGGGATATCGTCGCCGGCCAACGCTATGACGATCGGGCCTCTGTCCGGTTCCTTGATCCCGCCGGGAAGGCGCCCGACTTTGCGAACCCGCTTTGGGACATCAGCTACAACGGGCGACCCTCAACGATCACCGAGATCAACTGGCCGCTGCCGAATCGGTTTCGCGCCGACATGATCCCTTTAGGAGCGGCCTACGGCGCGCTCCAAGGCGCCGACGCTCTGTTCTGGTTCGCCGCGTCCGAACCGGAATGGCAGGAACTGCCCGGCAAGTTCGCCATTCAAACGCCGGTGGCGCTGGGCCAATTCCCGGCCGGTGCGTTGATCTACCGCCAGGGTTTGGTCCAAACCGCCCCGGAAGTTGTGGACCTCGATTTGCGAGTCGAGGACCTCTTCGCCCTGAAAGGGACGCCCGTGCCCGCGCCACAGAACTTCGATCAACTCCGCGGCCAGGACGCGCCTCCGGGGGCGACGTTGACCAACGTCAACGCCCTGGACGAGTTGGCTTTCCTCGTCGGCCGCGTGCGGGTGGATTTCCTGGAAAAGGGCGCGCCCCAGTCGCGCGTGCGCGATTTTTCGCCGTTCATCGACCGGGACCAACGACGCGTGCGCAGCGCTACTGGCGAGCTCGAGTGGGATTGGGGCCGGGGCCTGGTCGCCATCCAGGCCCCCGCCGCCCAAGGCGCTATCGGCTTTCTTGGCGCCGCAGGGCGCATCGATCTTCCGGACTTCTGGATCGAGTCGCCTTTGGAATATGGATCGATCCTCCTCGTGGCCATGGACGGACAGCCCATTCGCGCTTCGTCCAAGCTCCTGCTGCAGGTGATGAGCGAAGAAAAACCGTGGCGATGGCAGACCAAGCCTGGGAGCGGCTTGCGCGTCATCCAGAACCGGGGGCAACCGCCGTTGATGATCCGTGAGTTGGCGGGCGACATAGGGCTTCGCCGGCCGGACGCCGGGGCGCTGTCGGTGACCGCGTTGGACGCTTTGGGCTATCGGACGGGAACCCCGCGGCGCGGAGCAGCGCAGCTATCCCTCCAGCCGCGGGTGTTTTTCTATCTGATCGAGCGGATCAGAACACGGTCCCGTTGAGCGAGGAAGCGCTCGCCCGCCGACTGCTTCTCCGGCTCATCGGAGGGTTGTCCGACAGTTCTTGCGCGCGGCGGCCAGGATCTGCGGCCAGTTGGTCACGCGGGTCAAGTTGAGGCAGGAAGGCGCTTGCTTTTCGTCCAGGCGCAAGTCCTCCAGCTCCATGCCGGCCAGGCGCGGCGCTTCAAAGAGACCGGCAAGCAGGCACAAATTCGCCATCGGCCCCCGCCCGCGGAGGACCAAGGGCAAACCGGCGCTCTCACACTCCCGAGCCGCAAGCCGAACAGCCTGGCGGATGTCCCAAGTTTGCAGGCCGGCGAGCGTCTGGCCTAGAAGCGCCAGCCGGCGGCGCATCATCCGGCGGTAAACGGCGTTGTCCCACAAAACCGTCGGCCCGACCCCGCTTGGAGCGAACACGAGCCAGGCGGCGTCCCCCTCCGGCAACGAGGCCGAAGCCGCGGCGGAATCGGAGCTAGTAGCCTCGGGTGACGTCTTCAATCCCACAAGGCGGCGTTCCTCGGCCAGAAGCCGGGCGAAGGGTCGAGCGGGTCCGTCGAGGAAAGCGACGAATTGCTCCTGATCCATCGGCTGGAGCGTGACCCGTCTCGGCCGGGCGTCCGCTTTCCGAAGCAGGTAGGCGCGCAGGGCGAAGCCCGTTTGCGGCTTGACCTCGTAAACGGTCAGTTCCAGGCCTTCGGCGGCCGCGGAGCCGAGCTCTCGGGCTTCCGGCGGCGGAGCGGTTTTGGACCAGGCGCGAAAGCTTTTTTGCAGGAGCAGCTTTTGGAGCGCCTCGGGGTCGAGAGGCTCCTTGTCCTCGGCCTGGGGGATGAACAGCTCCTGGATACGGGTGTTGATCTGGTCCTTGGGAAGCTCGTCAAAGACGCGCAGCTCCAGCGGCTTGAAAAGCGGGCGCGCCGGCTCGTCCACCAAGGCGTTGGTTCCTTTGAGAAAGCGGTCGAACCACCGGAACACAGGCACCCGCAACTCCTGCGAGTCATGATGGGGACCCTCCGTAATAGCCAGCCCTATCCGATCGAGTCTGCCGAGGAGCTGATACACGCCGCGCACCTTCCAATAAGTCCGCAACACGCCGTCGAGCGGGAAGATTGTGTCCTTGTCGGTGTTGCCGATCAGAAGGGGACGCGGCGCGGCCAGGGCGGCCAGTTGGGGATAATCCCATCGATAGGTGTTCACAAAGAACATGCAATCGCAGTGGCCCTCGACCGCGTCGTCCACCACGTAGTTCCGAAGGTCGGTGATCCCCGCGATCGGAGCCGCCACGCGCACGCGGTCGTCCAGCGCCGTGGTGAACCATGTGTACGCGCCGCCCCCGGAACGGCCCGTCATGCCAATCCGTTTCGGGTCCACCTCCGGCCGCGTTTCTAGGTAATCCAGCGCCCGAATACAGTTCCACACTTCCACCCCGCCGGGGGTGTAGCCTCGGGAATTCCACCACCACATGCCAAGCCGGTAGGTCCCGTGGTGCACGCCCATGATCTCCCCGAGCTGGATCGTGTCGATCATCAGGCACACGTAGCCATGGCGGGCGAACCAAACGCCGTGATGCTGATAATGGGCTTTGTTGCCGCAGCTCTTGCCGTCGACAACCACTTTGGCATGGCCGCAGGCGTAGAGGACAGCCGGGGCCGGAGCCTCCAGCTTCGCCGGCAGATAAAGGTTGGCGGTGACGTAAAGCCCGGGAAGCGACTGAAAGTGGATCTTTTCCACAACCACGCCGTCGCGCTCCAGCCGCCCCGTGATCACCGGCCGCAGCTCGGTGCGAGGCGGCTCGGGAACCAGGCCGAACATCTCCCGCAATTGGCGGCGCCACGCTTTTTTTCGGGCTTCCCAATCCGCGGCGGATTTCACCCCGGCCAGACAACGCCGAGCCAGCCGCCCGGTCTCCCGCTCCAAATACGCCGCGAACATTCGATCGCCCGGAGTCGGACGCTGCGGCAAAGTCCACGGCAGCGCCCGCCACGGGCCCAGGCATAACGCCGCTGTCAACCACAGAACCGTTCGCTTCATAACGGCTCCACGTTACCCGAAACCGTTCCTGCTCGGAAACTTGAAACGCCCCGATTTCGCTTTCGCCGCCGGGGACGGTTCGCTTAAATCCGCGCGCAATGAAAGCGGGCCTCTACGACACCCACGCCCACTTGGACGACCGGGTTTTCGCGACCGACCTGGAAGAAGTCCTCCGGCGCGCCGCGGAAGCGGGGGTGGAGAAAATCATTACGTTGGGCGTGGATCCGGAAAGCAGCCGACGCGCCACGGAGCTGGCCGAGCGTTTTCCGAACATCTACGCCGCGGTGGGCGCGCATCCCGGCGCAGCCAACGATCTGAAGGCGCCCTCCCTCGCCCTAAAAACAATCCGGGAGCTCGCCCGCCGCGAAAAGGTCGTCGCCATTGGCGAAATCGGCATGGACTTCCACTGGCTGGACCGGGCGAATCCGCCGCTTCCGCCGGACCGCGCCGAAGAGATCCGCCGCCGGCAAGCGGATCTGTTCCGGAGCCAATTAGAACTGGCCGCCGAGCTGGGCCTGCCGTGCGTGATCCATCAACGAGACTGCTTCGAGCCCCTGCTGGAGGTTTTCAGGCCGTTGGCCGGAGACGTCTCCGCCGTGTTTCACTGTTTTGTAGAACCGCCCGAAAGGCTTCAAACGCTGCTGGCTTTAGGCGCGTGGGTCAGCTTTACCGGCGTAATCACGTTCAAGAACGCCCGCGCCGCGCAGGAAAGTCTCCGAGCCGTTCCGGCCGATCGCTACTTTTTGGAAACCGACGCCCCCTATCTGGCGCCCGCGCCTCGCCGCGGCAAACGCTGCGAGCCGGCGGATTTGGCGCTGACCGCAAGACGCGCCGCGGAGCTGCGGCAAGAGCCGCTCGACCGGCTCGCCGAAACCCTCCGCCGCAACGCCGAAGCCTTCTTCCCTCGGCTGCAATAACGCCGGAGGGTCAGCCCTCCGCCGCGGCCTTCTCCCGCTCTTCCAGCTGGGTGTAATGCCGGAGGACGGGGCCGTTGTAGACCTGGCGCGGCCGGTAAATTCGGCCCTTGGGGTTCTCGACCGTCTCCTTGTAGTTGGCAATCCAGCCGGGCATCCGCCCGATGGCGAAAATGACCGTGAACATCTCCACCGGAATGCCGATCGCTCGCATCATGATCCCGCTGTAGAAATCCACGTTGGGATAGAGCCGCCGCTCGACAAAGTATTCATCATTGAGGGCTTTCTCCTCTAGATGCTTGGCAATATCCAGAAGCGGGTCGCTGATATTCAGGCTTTCAAGCAATCGATCGCAGGATTTCTTGATAATTTTGGCGCGCGGATCGTAGTTCTTGTAGACCCGATGTCCGAAGCCCATCAGACGCCGTTCTCCTCTTCGCGCCGCCTCGATAAACTTGCTTCCGTCGTCGCCGCTTTCGTGGATTTCCTGCAGCATTTGGATCACCGCCTGGTTGGCTCCGCCGTGCAGCGGCCCCCACAAGGCGCACACGCCCGCGGCCGCAGAGGCAAAGAGGTTGGCTCGGCTCGAGGCCACCATGCGAACCGTCGAGGTGGAGCAATTCTGCTCATGGTCGGCGTGGAGCAGGAAAATCAGATCCAGCGCGCGCACCACTTCCTGCTTCAGCTCGTAATCCTCATAGGGGCGGGAAAACATCATGTGCAGGAAGTTTTCTGTATAGCGGTATTTGGACTTGGGGTAGATGATCGGCAAACCGCGCGATTTGCGATAGCTGTAGGCGGCAATTGTCCGAACCTGGGAAAGCAACCGGGCCGCATGGACCGGGAAACGCTCCAGATTCGCGGGGCCCATAAG
>JAGHDA010000217.1 GCA_021160185.1 Verrucomicrobiota bacterium | reverse complement strand
CTTCAGCGTCTGTATGAAAACGCCGCCGGGTATGAAAAACACCGCGTGAATCCAGCCAAGCAGGCTCAATCCAGAACTGCCGTCCTCAACGCCAAGGTAGGCCCAGGAGAACACACCCCAAATCGCGACAACTCCCAAAACAATCAGATGAGGCCTGTGCTGATTCATAGCCGCATGCTTGGCAGCTTGGACAGGGGCGTCAAGGGCTCTTTCTCGTCTTTTTTGGCGGGCGCCGCAGGGCGTGGGTTTGAGCAGAGCGTTGAAAAAGTCGCACGGGATTCTGAACACGAGAAGTCGAGTTGCGTCCTGCAACCCCCAACCTGAACCGCGGCGTCTGAGAACCGCCCGCTCCGCCTCGCGATCCGGCGGCTAGGGACGCAAGGAGCGGAAAAGCTGTGGCCTCATTCGCCAAAGCCAGATCCGGCGGAGTCGGACGCGGGCTGAAGAAGCCCGAATCATCAAAATGGCGGCGCGTGAAAAATCAGCCGTTTTTCAACGGACTGCCGGGAGCGTCAAGCCGGGAAGGCAGCAAGGCCACAAGGCCCAAAACGCCCATATTCGTATAAAGCAACGGGGCCAGAACCGGGGCCCCGCGGAGGAAGCGCTCCAGGACGATCACGCTTTTCCCGGCCAGGTCAGCGCGGACGTGGTAAACCGCTCCCACTACGCCGATCACAATGAGAAGCGCCATAGCGCCGACATAGGTGTAAAGGTCGCCGCGTTCCAATCGTTTCGCCGCGCCCATCACGACGGCCGCTGTGGCGGCAAAGACTCCCGCCGCCGCGCTGATCCACATCGCCGGGTGCGCAAACCCCGTGCGGGCGTGGTCCAACGCGCTGCTGATCAAAGCGGCCAACACGCCCATGCCCGCCAGGTAGAAGTAGGCGCGGGTCTTGCTGTAAGGCAGAGGGAACCGTCCCCCGCCGGGCAAAACCAACTCGCCGCTGTCCGGCGGATCTTCCGGCCAAGCGGCGCTGATTCCCAGGATTCCCACTAATGCAAACGCCAGCGGCGCCATCACGGGCGGAGCCCACACGAGAAGATCCACGGCCGCTGCTTTCCACAAAAAGGCCCTCGTCAAGCCGCCGCGGGACAAGTGGAACCACGCGCCCGATAGCCCCACGATTATGCTGAGCAGGAAGACCGCCGAGGCCGCCGCGCTCGCCAGGGGGCGGTTTCGCCTCGCAAGCCATCCCGCGGCAAGGAGAACCGCCGCGGCGAGGAAGCCGAAAAAAATCGGTATCAACTCCCGAAGCGTAAGCGTGCCGTTGGCTCCGTGGGCCAGCCAGGCGTCAAGCCCCATAAAAAACTCGTTCGCCGCGAGCAAGGCCAACATCGCCTCATCCCGCGTGAACGGCAGCCGCCGGAGCCAGGCCCATCCGGGCGGCGTCAGTCGCTCCAACTCAGCGGCATTCATGAACTCCCGTCCTTTTTGGTCTCGGCCCGCTTGCGATCGCGCTCGGCCAGCTTCTCCTTGGCCATCTGACGCAGCTCGGCCAGTTCCGAGAGCATCTCGTAAGCTCCATGCCACTGAGTGTAATCGGGCCCCTGCATCCAGACGCCGAATTTGGCGGTGCGGCCCCAATGATGCCAAAGCTCAAAAAGAACGAAATCAATCGGCTCATCAAACGGTTCGGCAGTGAGCAAACCGCCCTCTTGCAAGGGCTCGACGACGGCGTTGCCCTCGCGCACCCAGGCGTTGATCCGCTCGGTGGCCGCGTCGGCCCCGGCGTAAAAGTCGTTCACAAACCTTTCATTGTGGCACTCCCGGCAGACGTTCTGCATTCGCGCACGGTTATCCTGCCAGGAAGGCCGCCGCTCGCTGATCGGGGCAAAGAGGTACCAGGCCAGCCGGTCGCCCACGTCATGGCTCGTCCCCGAAGCCCCGAAGCCGCTCATGTGGCAAATGGCGCAGGTCGGCGCCGGAAAATCCTTCACTCCCAGCCGCCCCGGCTCAACCTCCCAATGCCACCGATGCCCGCCGGTCATATAGGCAATCCCGTGATACGATTCCTGGTAAATCTCCCACTGCGGATGATCCGGGCCGATGTGGCAAGCGTTGCAGGTCTCCGGCTTGCGAGCCTGCTCCAGGCTGAACTCGTGTCGGAGATGGCATTTGGAGCAATTGCCCACCGAGCCGTCAGGGGCGGGCCGGCCGACGTCATGGCAGCTCCGACAGGCGAATCGGGCGACCTCCTCGCCTTCCTTCGCAAAAAGCGCGCTGCGCATCTTCTCAGGCCGGTAGCCGCCTTCGGGGATGTTCTCGTAAGTTGCCAAAAGCTCCGGAGAAAGCTTCTTCGTCCCGGCGTAGGCGACATAAGCCGGCAGGCCATGTCGGCTCTGATTGAATTGCGCCGTTTCCTGAGCGTGACAGCGCGCGCACCGAGCCGAGCTGGGTTCCGACAAAATATGGCTCCCCTCATGGGCGATTGCGCCCGGATAATCCGGGGCCGTCTCGTGGCAATCCCGGCAAGTCACTCCCGCCAGGGCCATACTGCTGTGCCCGTATTGTTCGATAATCCCGGGGGTCACATCCCGATGGCAGCGCACACATTTATCCTTGCTGCCATCCAAGGCATTTACCCGGAACCGGAGGCTTTCCCGCTCCTTCGAGGAGCTCCCCAGGCCGATGGCCAAAATGGTCAAGGCTAAGCCCAGAACAAGAATCGTGGCCGCCAATCCCGCGATGAGCGTCTTCGGCGCGTCTTTCATACGACGATATTTCATGCGAGGACACTCCCGATCAATTTGAGGGAGATCCTAGCGGCTCCTTTCCGGGGAAATCAACACAAAATCGGCAAACAGCTCTTTTTTAGGCCGCCTAATAGGCGCGCACCCGAAAGAAGACGGCCCGACGGGAAGGCTCGACAGGAACCCACAGGTCCACGTCGCTCGATTCGCGAAGCGGCTCGATGTGGCTGAGCAGCTCCCATGGGCCGCGGGCCGGATCTGCGGCGTTTTCGAAGCGATAGGGAACGCCGGCCGCCGCCCGGAAACGCACGCGCAACCGGGCCCCGGAAACCCGCGCGGAGAGGATGCGAATCTCGAACCGCCGCGGGTCCGTTCCCCACTCAAACTCCTCCCGGTTGGTTATCCCGTCCCCGTCCGAATCGCCCGCGGCTCCTTGATCGGCCGCAGCGGAGAAAGGATCCAATCCGTGGCGGGCTTCCCAACCGTCCGGCATGCCGTCGCCGTCGGCGTCCGCCTCGGCCCCGGCGTTCGGGGCAAGCGGCGTGGGGCCGGCGGCAATCCAATTGCGGGGCTCGTTGCCGTAGCCGCCGGCCGCGGTCTTCTGAAGGGAAAGGCCGCGGACAGACGCCGCCGGCCAAGGCGGATCAGGGCGATAGTCCACCCGATCCGCCGCTACGAACACGCCCGGTCGGCCGTCGGCGGCGGGACGCTCCAGGCGGATCTCCTCGCCCTCATCGGCAAGCCGTCCCTTCCACGGCCCTCGCAGGAACACAGCGTCCCCTTCGGGCAGCCCGTAGCGGTTCAGGAAAGCCGTCGCGGCCTCCGCGTCGGCAGGATCGAACCCCACCACAAGCAACAACCCGTCCGGAGGCAGCACGGCCCCCTGCAGCTCGGCCTCCACGCCGCCGGCCAAGCGCCAACCGGTCAGATCTGCGGGGGCTTTGCCCAGATTCGCCAGCTCCACGTATTCGAAACCGGCCGAATCGGGCCCCGGCGGAGCGAACATGATTTCCTGAATCACGATCGGACCGACGCGGGGCGGCGCGTTGGGCGCGCCGAGAGTGGGGCGTTCGAGCGGGGCGGCGTCCGGTCCGGCGGCGGTCTCCACGCGGCCGTAGGAAAGTCCCGGCTCGCCGGGCCCGTAACGAAGAAACGCGCGGCGAGGCGGATCGGCTTCGCAGCGCAGGACCGTCAGCCACTTAGTTCCGGTTTGTAGGGGATATAGAGGTCCTAGCAT
>JAGHDA010000442.1 GCA_021160185.1 Verrucomicrobiota bacterium | reverse complement strand
GCCATCCTTGGCCGCGGCCTGTCGCGGGCGGGAGGCCCGCGCCCCTTTGGATTTGCCTGTTGCGCCGGCGGCTGCGGGATGCCGGCGATGAGAGGAGCGCGGCCATCTTGGCCGCGGCCTGTCGCGGGCGGGACGCCCGCGCTCCTTTGGATTTGCCTGCTGCCTCGGGGGCTGTGAGTTGCAGCCGACGAGCGCGCAGGGTACGGGGCAGGAGGCGAGGTCATGATGAGTCTGTCCATGCAAAATCACTTTGGGAGCCGCCGTCAAACAGAAGGGAGAGGTTTCCTGTGCCTGGCGGTTTCGTGATCTCTATTCTGAGCGGATTCACGCCGGAGAATTTGTTGGAAAAGGCTTGAAAGCGACCGAAACGGGGGTAGGCTGTTCGCAACGGTCGGGACGTAGCGCAGCCTGGCTAGCGCGTCTGAATGGGGTTCAGAAGGTCGTGGGTTCAAGTCCCACCGTCCCGACCATCTTTCCCTTTCAGGCTTTGCCTCAGCGATTTCTTTTGAGTGGCTCGGCAAGTCGCAACTCCGGTTTTTGCTCCCTGCCGTCCGCCTCTTCAAGCAAGCCTTGCTCTGGAAGGCCCGCCCGTATTGTCAAGCGTGACGAGTGTCTCAGCCTGATGGACCGTCGAAATATGCGTTTCTCTCCGTGAGCTCATCCGCGCGAATCCAGGATTAGCCTGTACCGCATCCTTCCAACACAACGGAATCGGCGTTCCTTAGTCCCGAAGCGGCTTAACAACCCTTCTTCCGGCGCTTGCTGATCCCACGCGGCTCATCCCGGAGGCTTCAAATCGCTTGACGCACAGCCTCTGGGCCACAGAGTAAGAAGCGGCGTAAAGTTACCCAAAAACGAGGAGAAAGGAGCAACGATGAAAGCATGGATCACGCCACGTCTGATTAATGTTGGACTGTTCCTCTTTTGTAGCGGGGCCTTCTTGGCCGCTGCGCAAACGCAGGATTATGTTGTCGATACATTCGATAATGAAGCCGCATGGCAACCGTGGTGGGGCTCCGCTCAGCAAGATTATGTCCTGGACTTCAGCCAGGATGCTCACAATTCCCCAGACTCCGGTTCGCTCATGGCCGTGATCACGTTCGATCTCGAAACTTACGGCGGAGACAACCAATTTGCCGTCTACCGTGATTTCCCGAACGGGGAGGTCCTCAACGGCGCCCAGTACCAGGCCTTTGCCTTCGACATCCGTTGGGATCCGGAATCACCCAAGCGCCCCTCCGGCGATTACGGTTACCTGGAATACGGATTCCGACTTACAGATTGGTCTCAGATCTGGCTCGGGGGAACAACCATCACCGATGAATTCACCCAAGGATGGAAACATATTGAAGCCCCTATCGATCCAGCCACTCCAAAGTTGGATCAAATTGCCGGCGTGGTCTTCAAAATGTGGGCCGGGGGTGATAACGGTCTTACAGGACAAACCCTTTTCTGGCTCGACAACATCAAGCTGATTGCCAATCCCAATCCACAGATTCCTCCGCCGACCCTTTCCCTAACCAAAGCCGCGCCGGGCCTGCTCCTCTGCGCCAGCGCCCCGGGCCAACAATGGCAACGTCAGTGCATTCGCGCGGTATTGGAAAAAAGCGACGGCGCCTCCCGCGACTTCCGCTGGGTCGGTCGGGGACAGCCTGTTTCTTTCACGACCACAATCCGATCCTTCCCGGGGCCGGATTACTCGGGATTCCAAGCCCACATGTTCCTGGTTCCGGATGTGGATCTGCCGTATGGTCCCGATGACACCTCGATCGACTGGAACGCCCCTCACGTGGTGTTCTTCCAAATTACCAGCGACGATCAAGGCCAGGGAATCGGCCGGTTTATGTACAAGGTTAATGAACCTTCCGGGAACTCCATGCTCTGGAATACCAACGTCACCGATGGCCCAGTCGGCACGCTCCTCATCCTAACGAACAGCACGCCGGTGGGCGCCTGGACGGTTACATTCCAGGACGATACCCACGTCCAAGTCACCGCCCCTGACGGCACGCAAGGCGTCGCTGCCTTCCCGCAAGAGGATGTTTCCTACTTCGACTGTCCCCTCTTCGCCTACTTTGGCGTCCAACCCAATGACCTGAACAACATTGGGTTATCGGCGGTATTCGGAAAGATCGAGATTGTCGGAGTTCCGGACCCCATCAGCGAGGACTTCTCAAGCTCCGCTTTGGACGAGACGATCTGGAAAATTGTCGCAGCCGATCCGAATGGGATTGCGGTCATTCCTCCTGAAACTCAATGGCAGATCAGTTGGACTCTTCCCGACGTTGGGTTCCAGCTAGAGGTCGCTCCGAATCTTGTGGCCGGGTCTTGGACGCCGATCGACCTCGCCAACGCCGTCGTGATTGGAAAACAACGCGCTCTCTTCCTTACGCCCTCGGATCTTCCCGAAAGCGACCAGGCCTTCTTCCGCATGGTCCGGCCCGGGGAAGGAGGCGAAGCGCCTTGATCTCGAATCCCGGCGTTCCGTCGGCGGCTCTTGGAATCCATACAAAGCTTTAATTCACCGAGCGCGGATTCTTTAGGCGCCTCTCCACAAGCCGATCAATCCGGGCGGCGCCGGCGCACAAAGCCTGATTGGCGCCGCCCCGATAAATCTTGGCGATTGCCAGGAGTTTCCACCGTAGGGGTGAAAATTCCTACAGATGCTATCGTTGCAGGAAGGAGCGGGGCGAGCGGAAGAAAAGCGTGTTGGAAAGGATGAATGTCCCGTTCCACAAGTTTGTGCCGGCCTTGAAGCCGTTTTGGGCCGAAAGCGCCGGCGCTGAAGGTGTGGAAGGAGCTGGAGCTTTCCTGTAACGCCGCTCGTCGGCGCTTTTTATGCTGATTCGGCGGAGGATCTACGAGAAGAGTCGTTGAAGATGATCCGCTGAAAGAAGAGGCGGACCAAGTTGGGGGATTGCCTTTTTATCAGCGGCCGAAGAGAGTCTGTTTACCCTGTAGCGGCCAGGACCCAAGAGCCCATGACCAGCGCCGCGGTCAGAAATCCCGCCACGGCGTTGGCTTTCCAACTAAGGATCCACCGCACCCCCAGAAACGTCAGGAGCATTCCGAAGACCATCCCGGAAAGAAACCCTCCTGTATGGGCGATGATGTCGCTTTCCGGGCTCAGGCCAAGCAGTATGAAGAGAAGGATCCCGGCGATCCAGCCCGAGTAGCGCCGCCGGCGCATTCCTGTGGCGCGGAGCGTCCACGCCAGCGAGCTGGAGGCGAGCATGCCCAACGCCGTCATGATCACGCCTGAGGAGCCGAGGCCGATGTAGGGGCCTGCGTGAAACGCCCAACTGAGGCAGTTGCCGATCGCGCCTCCCAGGAACCCGCAGAGCATGGTCCAACCGGCTCCGTAGCGGTTCATGGCCAGGCTGATGAGAAAAAGCCCGATGGTAAGGTTGGTCGCCAGATGCGCCGTGTCGGCGTGAAGAGTCGTCGCCGTGATCAGCCGCCAGAGCTGACCGCTTGCGAAGACGCTCTCGGTCATCGTCCCCACCTGGATCATCGCCGGGTTGGCTCCCGAAGAGAGGTAGAACATCAACATGGCGACCAGCCAAGGCAGCGTGCCCCAGTGGAGCTGGACCGGCCAGGCGTCCCGCTGCTCCCGCCATGCCCAATAGCGGTTTTCCTCCTGGTAGCGTTCGATGAGTTTTTTGGATTCCTCCAGGCGGTCGGGGGGGACCCTGACGATCCAGGCTCGATCCGCCTCGTTGAATTGAATGATCGATTCGATATCCTGGCTGATGAGCGCCAGGCTCCAGTCCATTGCGCGGCGCCGGCTTTGGGCTTTCAGCGCCGGCCACTCTTCGGCGCGTTTTTCCTGGATCTGCGTCGGGGGACGAACCAGGCGCACAGGACGGACGATCCTCTTCCGCCGTGGCGGGCGATCCGGAGCGTTTTCGCTGTAGGGTCGGTTTTCGTCCATTCTTCGGACCCTGGAAGCCGGCTCACGGGCGCGGTTTATGGGCGTCGAGACTCTTCCTCAGCCGGCTGGATCAGGCGCGACAACAGCCCGGCATCTTCCATCGCTTTCCGGGAAGCTTCCGGCGAGCGATGCACGATCGCCCGCCAGCCGCGATCCAGAGCCGCCCGCACGTTTTCGGGACGGTCGTCCACGAAAAAAATCTCGGGTCCGGAGCGTCCGGTGAGCCGCTCCACGACCTCGTAAAAGGCGGGCTCGGGTTTCATCAGGCCGCGCTCGTAGGAGAGCGCATAGCCGTCGAAGAGCTTGTAGAAGGGGAATCGCCGCCGAATGTGCTCGATCGCCAGTTCGTTTGTGTTGGAGAAGACGTAAAGCTGGGCGCCGGCCTGTTTGAGTCGGGGGAGAAGAGCGGTCATTTGAGGGATCTCCTCCAGCATCGAGCCGAGCAGGTCGCGGAACTGTTCCAGGCTTCCCTCGAACCCGCACGCCTTTTGGAAGGCGTTGAAGAATTCCTGCGCCCCGATGCGCCCTCTTTCCAGCCTTTCCAGGAGGTTGCCGGCAAGGAAGAACTCAGCCAGTTCCTTTACGTTGGCGCGCGTGTGGCGGCTGAGGTTGGCCGCGGCGACTTCGTAATCGAAGTCCAGAAGCACCTTGCCCAGATCAAATGCCGCGACCCGCGGCGGGCCGCCTGCCTTCCCTTTGTCCCTGATTCTGGCGGTTTCCACTTCGACGCTCTTCGTATTGGCTTGCGTCCGGTCTCCTAGCCCAACTCGGCGCGCCCTTCCATGGCGCGGCCCAGAGTCAATTCATCTGTGTGCTCCAACTCCGCTCCCGCCGGCATGCCGTAACCCAGCCGCGTCAGCTTCACGCCCAGCCCCCCCAGCGTTTCGGCCAGATAGTGCGCGGTCGCGTCTCCTTCCACGTCGGTGGGCAGGGCCAGGATCACCTCCCGAACGCCGCCGCGGCGGACCCGCTCTTCCAGTTGAGCGATCCTGAGGTCTTCCGGCTCCACGCCGCGGAGCGGGGAGATTTTTCCGCCCAGCACATGATAGAGTCCGCGGTAGACTCGAGCCCGCTCGATGAGGGGAATATCCACCGGCTTTTCCACCACGCAAATCATGCTTTGATCCCGCTCCGGGTCGGCGCAGACGGGGCAGGGCTGGGTTTCGGTCAACGCCCCGCATTGCTCGCAGAACTGGAGCCGTTCGCACGCCTTGGCCAGACGGCGGACCAGTTGCTCGGCCGCCTCCCGGTTGGTCTGGACCAAGTAAAGGGCCAACCGCTCCGCCGTGCGCGGGCCGACGCCCGGCAAGCCGTTCAGGGCGGCGATCAGCTCCCGAAGCGAGGGCGGCAGGGCGTGCATGGGCTTTTCCATTCCAAGCTCAGTAGGCCGCGGGCGCTCACAGGAACCCAGGCAGCGGCAGGCCCCCTGCGGCCTTGGACAGCTCTTCTTTCGCCGTGGCTTTCGCTTTCTCCAACGCGCTGTTCACCGCGGCGAGCACCAAGTCCTCAAGCATTTCCGGATCTTCGGGGTCGATCGCTTTGGGATCGATTTTGATGGATTGGATGGTTTCGTCGCAGCGGGCCACTACTTTTACGGCCCCGCCCCCGCTGGCCGCTTCCACGGTCCGTTGGGCCAGCGACTCCTGGGCGGCCTGGATCTGCTGTTGAATGCGCGTGGCCTGTTTGAACAGTTTGCCTAGGTTTGCCATAGTGGGAGAGATTGGAACGCATCCCCGACCTGAGGTCGATCCGGAAGTTGCCTCACGAGGACGCCTCGGAAGGGGAATTTTTCGCCTCGACTCGCTTCGCCAGTTTGCCTTCGAAAATGCGGAGCGCCTCGCGAATCAACGGATCGTCGCGAAAAGTTTCGGGGTCCAGCTTGCCGCCGCCGCTCGGGGCGCTTCGGGCCGGCCGAGCCGCGTTGTTCGGAGGCGCGCCGGCGCCAGAAGCGGGTTCTTGCTCGCGATTGCCTCCACGGGGGGCGAGCTCAAAAGCGATTTCCGTGGGGCCCATGTCCAGGGCGGCCAGACGGCGATTGAGAGCCGCCTGCGTCCTGGCGTCCTTCAGGAGCGTAAGCGTTTTTTCGGCCTCGCGCCCCTGGATCGCCGCCGTCAGACGACGGCCCTCCAGGCGGAGCGGAACAGCATTCTTCAGGTATCTGCGCGTGCGCACTCGTTCCTTCTCCAAGCGCGCCAGAAATGCCTCCCATACCCGCGCAAGGGGTTCCTCGTAGGCGGCCGGGGCGGACTCTGGAGGCGCGTCTTTTGCAGGAGGTGGAACGGGGGCCGAGGCGCGGGCG
>JAGHDA010000089.1 GCA_021160185.1 Verrucomicrobiota bacterium | reverse complement strand
CGGCGGCGCTTTGGGCTCGGCCCCCTCCCGAGCCCAGGCGGCGTAGACCCCCCAAGGGGGCAACGCCAATTTCTCAGGATCCAAGTTGGCCGTAGGAAAGCCGATCCGACGGCCCAGGCGATCGCCGTGGACAACCCGCCCGCCTAGGCAATAGCAATGGCCCAGCAACCGCTCCGCTTCGGCCAAGTCGCCCGCCCGGATCCTTCCGCGAATGAGCGTGCTGCTCACCGCCCGCCCGTCCACTCGCACCGCAGGAACCGCTTCCACCGCAAAGCCGCGCGCTCGTCCCAGCTCCCGAAGCAAGGCCGCCGAACCGGAGCGGCGATGGCCGAAGAGAAACCGTTCCCCCACGAATACGGCCTGAACGCGCCGGAAACGCCGAAGCAGAAGCTCCACGAAGGCCTCTCCGCTAAGCCGGCTGAAGGCTGCGTCGAACGGGATGACCCACGCGGCCTCCACGCCTTGGGCCGCAATCCAAGCCAGGCGTTCTTCCAGACGCTGGATCATCGGCGGGGCGCGGTCCGGAGCCGTCACCTCGTTGGGATGCCGATCGAACGTCACCGCCGCCGCCTCGGCCCCTTCGGCGCGAGCCGCCTCCGCCGCCTTGCGCAGGACCGTCTGATGGCCCAGGTGGACGCCGTCAAAGACGCCGATGGCGAGGCAAAAGCGCTTCCCCGGCGCCCACAATTCGGAAGGGTCGGCAACCGCCTTCATAACCCGAGAAAATCCCCTCGTCTCTCGAGGCTCACGCCTTCAAGTAATCTCCCATCAGGCGCACCACCTCGAGCGCGGGGATGATGCGTCCCATCAGTTCGCTCGGCGGCATCTCCGCCGCTTCCTTCAACGGGGTCGCTTCCTCCACCTTGAACGGACCCACTTCGGTCCGCCGCAAGGCGGCCAGATGCGCCCCGCACCCGAGCTTCTCGCCCAATTCATGCACGATGCTCCGGACGTACGTGCCCTTGCTGCACTTGATCAAAAAATCGGCCAACGGCGGGCGGCAATCGGAAAACCGGAATTGGTAAACGTGCACCAGCCGCGGCTTACGCTCCACCTCCATCCCCTTGCGGGCCAGCTTGTATAACGGGGTGCCGCCCACCTTCGCGGCCGAAACCATCGGCGGGGGCTGGAGCAGGTCGCCCGTGAACTCTTCGGCCAGCTCGTTGAGCCGCTCCACCGTCACCGGCGGGACCGGCCGGGTTGCCACAATCCGGCCGTCCGCGTCGTAAGAATCGGTCGTTTCTCCCAGTTTCAGCGTGCCTTCGTAGGTCTTGTCCGTGGCCATTACTTTCTCCGAGAGGCGCGTGGCCTTCCCTAACACCAAAACGAGCAGCCCGGTGGCGTTGGGATCCAACGCCCCGCAATGGCCCACTTTCTTGACCTTCAGCCGCCGGCGCACCCGATCCACCACGTCATGGGAGGTCGGTCCGGGCGGCTTGTCTATCAGCAACGCTCCGTCGTGCGGTTCAAAGCTCGGTATCGCCATCAGGCCGCCAAGTCTAACGCTTGCCGGACAGCGCTCAAGACCTTGCGTTCGGCGGCCGCCGGGGCGGCCCGCAAGCGCACGCCCGCCGCCGCGGCGTGCCCGCCGCCGCCCAGCGCCGCCGCAATCCGCCCCACATCCACCCGCGGATCCTTGCTTCGCAGGCTGACGCGCACCCTCCCGTTCTCCATTTCCTGAAACACGCACGCCACCGTCACCGGCTCGAGGGCGCGCAGGTGATCGATCAGATCCTCCGAATCCAACGGGTCCGCCCCCGCCTTGCGGAAGACTTCCGGAGTCAGCCAGGCCCACGCGATCCGCTGATCCTTGCTGAGCCGAAAACTATTGTACAAATGTTGCAAAAGCCGCGCCCGCCTCAGCGGATGGGAGTGATACACCCGGCGGCAAACCTCTCCCAGATTCGCTCCGCGCCGCAACAGATCCGCCGCGATCTCGAAAGACGCCGGGTCCGTGGTCGGGTACTGGAACGAGCCGGTGTCGGTGGAAATCGCCACGAACAGGCAGTCGGCGATCCGCGGAGTGATGGGCCAGCGCCCGTAGCGGAAGAGCCGGTAAATCAGCTCGCCCGTCGCCGGCGCATGCGGGTTCACCCAATTGACATCCCCGTAGCGCGTGTTGCTGGCGTGATGATCCACGTTGATCAACAAGCCCCGCTCCGCCGCGCATCGGCCCGCCTCACCCAGGCGCTCAAAGGAGGCCGCGTCCACCGCGAACACCACGTCGAACCGCTTCCCCGGCTCCGGCTTGCGCATCAACCCCTCCGGATCCAGAAAGCGCATCGCGGGCGGAACGCCGTCTTCGTTCCACACCGCCGCCTCCTTGCCTTGGCTCCGCAGCGCCAGTCCCACCGCCAGCTGACATCCCACGCAGTCCCCGTCCGGACGCATATGCCCCGCCACGCAAATCGAGCGGGCCTCCCGCACAGCCTTCAAAATCCGATCCGCCGTTTTCGGTCGCTTGCCTATCCTCATTCCCTTCCCTCTCTCCGTCGTCTTCTTCGCAAAGAACGTCGAAGATACCTCCCTCCGGGATCCCGGGCAAAACCCCAGACCAAAAGAAGAGGCCCGCCCGCGCGCCGAAGTCGCCGCGCGGCTCAGCTCCCGGCTTTCTTTCCGCCGTTCGGGAAATGGGGGACCGGCGACTTGGGATGAGGAGAGGTCAGCGGCAATGCGTCGCCGAATTGCTTCTGGAGGGCCTTCAACCGACCAAGCAGTTCGGCTTCCAGATCGTCAAAGCGCCCTCCGCCATCCAGGTTTTTCAGCTCATAGGGATCGGTTTCCAGATCGAAGAGCTGGGTCTTGTTGATCTGCGGGTAGCGGATGAGTTTCCAGCGCGGCCCGCACACGGCGCGCTGAAAGCTCCGGTAAGCAAGGAGGACTTCGCTTCGCGCGGCGCGCTCAGGGCTGCGAATCGCCGGGCGGAGGTCGATGCCGTCGATCGGCGCGGGCGGCTTGACCCCGGCAAAGCCGCACACCGTGGGCCCCAGGTCCAACAAGTAGCAGAGAGCCTTGCGCCGGACGTTCTTGGGGACGTCGAGGCCGGCGAAAATGAGGGGGACGCGCATGGAGTGTTCGTAAAGGTTTTGCTTGCCCATGAGGCCGTGGCTCCCGACGGCCAGCCCCTGGT
>JAGHDA010000337.1 GCA_021160185.1 Verrucomicrobiota bacterium | reverse complement strand
CTTCTCAGGCGGATCGTGCAGGAGGGCGAGGAGTTTGGCTTTCCAGTCCGTTATGTAGTCCGTCATATCGTTGTCCAGGTTGTTGTGGCGCGGACGCGGGCGGCTTGCGGAAACCAAAAACGGCTAAACCGCAGCCCTACGCCGCGCCGACGCACAGGAGAAGTTTCGCCCAAAAGGTAGAAAGCACGATTCAAAAGACGTTCCCGGAACGTCGGTCGTGGAGGGAAGCAGCGGGCGGTCCAATCGGTTTCATCGACCCTCAAGCGGCGCGAGAAGCATCCCTCGATCCTCGGACCCCAAAAACCCGCTGTTCTTATGCTGTCCATGCTCTTTTCCTACCGGGATGACGTGTGGGGTTGCAGGGGAACAAACCCAGCGAAAACTAGCAAGCTTATTTTTGCGGTCGAAGGGCTGTCCTGTTGACTCAAAAGTTCTGGCGCCGGGGAGACCGGTTGGAGGAGGTCGTTGACCCGAAAAGGATAACCCCGGCGATCGAAAGGAATGCCGATGAGTCAAAAGGCGGCTGAAGAGGCGCTGCCTCGACTAAGGGGGCGCTATGGGGAAACGCGGGCGGCAGGGCCGCTCGCGCCTCTCCTTGAGGAGACGCGCGAGCAGTGGGCTACAGTCGCAAGCGCGCGATCAACCTGCTGGGAGGCCAGGCCGGCCGACGCAGGGATCGGGCGGGGCGGCCGAGACATCCGGCGCTCTATGGGAAAAGCCTCGGACGCCTGGGGGCGATGTGGAAGGCGGCCAAGCAGCCCTGCGGCAAGCCTCTGAAGGCGCTGCCGCCTGGCCGCCTCATTTCAAGCGGAAGCGGGACCGGCGGCTGGAGGTGAGTTGAGGACGATCTGCATCGGGCGCGTCCTTCCAGTCCCCCTCCGGACTGCCTGCATGCCGCGCCCGACGCAGGCGCAACGTCCGCAGTTTCGGCGGCGTAACTATTGAGTCAACGGGTCTAACGCTTGGGTTCGATCGCCCGAAGCGCAGCGGAGCGCCGGCGCCTGCAACCGACTGTTAGGCAGGCGTCATGAATTCTCCCCGCTTTGCGTCTGTCGCTCCGCAATCCTGAGCAGAGCAGCCGTATTGCGGGCGACGGCAACTAACGCAACCAATATCTCAGAGGCGCAATAGAACAGGAACAGCCAGAACACCGCGGCAATAGCGCCCCCCACGGCGAGCAAGACCGCCGAGATGAAGGAATTCTCGCCGCCGCCAAGCAGGCCGACAAGCAAGAATTGCGGCAGACCGAGGCCGGGGAGAAACCAGGCTATCCGATTGCCCAGATGGCCGCCGAACAGCGCCGCGACGCCTCCGCCAACGCCGAGAGTGAGTGATACACATGCATAGGTCTCACCGAGCATCCTGAGAAGCACGGAGAGTATCGGAATGACCGTGAACTCGGATCCGCGGAGGGCTCGAATATCCTCAGCGCGAATCCACCACGTGTGGATTACCATGTAGACGCCGATGACGAAGAACGCCTGAAACAGCGTCCCGCCGAGAATGGCCGCGCCATTCATGTTGAAGACGAGCTTCCACATCTTTAACCAAGCGACCAGCGCGCCAAGACTCAGCAACACAGCGAACACGCGCAGCGTCGAGGCGACGATGCTTGTGAACAGATGCCCTTGGCTGATAACGGCGAGCGCCCGCTGCATGAACAGGTACTTCTTCATAGGCTGCCTCCTGCGTTGTAAGATTGTTTTTCACGAATTTCATGACCGTGTCAATTGGGTTTTCCCTTGGTTGCGGGGCCCCAGGCGGAGGCGTTCATGGTTGTAGAACTTCAGCCGCCGGTCCAAGTCCTCCTGCGAAGCCGCCGCCCACTCGTAGAACCTGGCGCGCATGGCCGGGCGGAGAAACTCGTCGAGCACGGTCCGGTTGAAGCGCTCGACAAAGCCGTTGGCGCGCGGCGAGCCCGTCTTAGCCCTGCGGCGCTCGATGCCGTTGAGCGCAAGATAGAGTTCGCAGGGGTAATGTTGTTTGCCGCAGAACTTGCCCCCATTGTCGGTGAGGATGGCGCTCACGGGAACACCCCATTGCCGGTATTGGAGAAACGCATCCTTATGGCGCGCCGCCCCCGCGGCCGCGGGGTTCGGGCAGTTTGCCGGTGTGGAGGCAGGCGAAGGCATAGCTGCCGTAGGCGTCCGCCGCCGCCTGAAGATAGACCTTGCCCGCGCCCTTGAGACGGCCCACATGGGAGGCGTCCTGGCAGAGAAGCTCCCCGAACCAGCAACTTTATGCCGCGCCCGACGTTCGCAGTTTCGGTGGCGTAACTTTTGAGTCGCCAACAGGCGCCCGCCCAACGCCGCGCCCTCCTACGCCGCGTCCGTCATCGCAGCGATCGTCTCCGGCGCGTTGCCTTCGAAGCGGTTGTTCACGTACAGGAAAAGACGTTTCCGGCCCTCCGCCGAAAGCGCCCGTCGGATCAACGCCGCGCCGGCGGCGCGCCCCTCAGGGTCTGGCTCCTTCGCTTCCCGATACGGCGAGAATCTGCGCACGGCCTCTTCGTACGCGCGTCCCGGTTTCAAAAGGAAACGCGCCACGACCAGGTCCGAACCGGCGCGGTCGCCGAGAAGGGCCAGTTGCTCGGAAACGGGGGGCATGTCCGTCCAATTGTTAAGCGTGTGCGCGACGCCGCGCCGCGCCAAGGCGGCGAAATACTCGGGGTGGAGAAAGGCGCGGTTCCGGATCTCGACCGCGTAGGGCCAACCGACAGGGAGCTGTTCTAGGAAGCGCTCCAAAGCCTCCACAAACTCCCGCCCGCGCCGGAAGTCTTCCGGCCCGAATTTCGAAAACTCGAAGATGACCACTCCCAGCTTCTTTCGAAAGGGCTCCCAGGCCGCAAGATAGGTCTCGGCGAAAAGCGTTGCGTCCAGAAAAGCCGGGTTCTCCCGTCCGCCCTTGGAGCCGAACCGGGCCAGCTTGGGAAAGCGTTTGATCGTCACTTCGCCCGTCGCCTTCGCCGCGAACAGGAATTCTTCCGGCGTTTGTTCCGCCAAGCGCCGCACGGCGGCAGGCTCCGGAAATCTGTAATAGAAGCCGTCGAGGCAGACGGTCGGAAAAACCTCGGCGTACTCGCGAAGGCATTCGCGTTCGAAGCGCGCTTTGGAAAACCGTCCCCGAACCAGATACCGCTCCCGGGAGTACACCGAGCCGATCCACCCCGGATACCTCCAGGAAGAGGTTCCCAGCCGCGCGCCCCGCGCCGCCAGATCGCGCAGCCGCCGCCGCATCGTCTCGCGAGGAAACCGCTCGCTCTCCATCATGACAAACCCTACCCTTCTTCAAGGCTGAAACCGAGCGCCGGAATTCCCCGCGGGGGCGACGCCGGTCTTGATTCACGGCGGAGCGCAGATAGCCTTTTTATCCCTGCGGCGGATTGCGGCAACAATGCGCCCGGGCGGCGCTTGTTCGCGCGCTCGGTCGGCCTTGACCGTTTTTGCAACCAACTGACAACCGAATCGCTCATGAATCGATCCGACGAATCGCCCGCGTCCTCGGCGCGAAAGGAGGCCGCGCCGCCCCGCGAGCCGCCTCGCAGTTTCCAAGAAGGCATGGCGGCCCTGCGCGCCGACAAGAAGATGATGATCGCGCCGGTCCTGGGAGCCGTCATGCTCCTTATCGGCGTGGCTCTTCATTTGGGCTCGGGAGGAAGCGCTCCGGCGGCAAAAGCGCAAAGCCCAAAGGCCGAAGCGGAATCGGTCGCGCCCGCCGGATCCTCGCTGCGGCAAGGCTTTGCCGAATCGACTCCCGCCCCGGAAACCGCGCCCGCCGGGGAAAACGCCTCTTTGCCCGAGCCTTCCAAAGAGCCGGCTCGAACCGACCCGGCGCTTGCGCCGTTCTTCGTAAAAGGCGGCTTCGGGATGCTCATCGGCTTTGCCATCGGCTATGCCATCCGGCTGTTCATGCGGCTCACCCTCTTCGTGGTCGGCGTTTACTTTCTGATCCTGACGATGATGGCCTACGCTGGATGGGTCGAAATCCACTGGGCGGAAATGTTCGCCGATTTCCGAAGCCTCTTCGGCGGGCTAAGCCAACAGTTCGCCTCCTTCCGCCATTTCTTGAACGGCTCGATCCCTTCAGCCGGGCTCACCGCGCTGGGTTTTTACATCGGCGCGCGCCGTCGATGAGAGGGCTGGAAGCCGGGAGCAGTTGCCCTTCCCTGCGCCGCGGCATAGGGTAAAGCTCATGGAGGAAACCTCGGCAGAGCAACAGCCGGCGAAACAACAGCCTGAGCAGCCGCAGTCCGCGGCGGCGGACAGCCGGCACGCCGCGGCCGCCGCGTCGATCGCCCGCTCGAACAACCGCGGCCCTTCGGACATTCGCCCCATCCGCTTCCTCAACGACATTGCCCCCCACGCCGCCGGCTCCACTCTGATCGAGTGGGGGGCGACGCGGGTCATTTGCGGTGCGACGGTTGAGGAGGGCGTGCCGCGCTGGATGCGAG
>JAGHDA010000202.1 GCA_021160185.1 Verrucomicrobiota bacterium | reverse complement strand
CCGCAAGGGGCCTCCGCCGGGCCTGCTGGAACTCGCCCCCGACCCGGACAACCCGCGGATCATCCGGCCTTTTCAGGCTGAACCCGGCGCGGCCGATGACGAAGCGGCCTCCTAAAGCCGGCAGTCAGGCTCGCTCCTGGCCTTCGCCGAAGCAAAGCCACTTGTACGCAGTCAACTCCTCCAACCCCATCGGGCCGCGCGCGCCGATCTTGTCGGTGCTGATGCCGATCTCGGCCCCCATTCCGAATTCGCCGCCGTCGGTGAACCGCGTCGAAGCGTTCCAGTACACCGCGGCCGAATCCACCTCGTTGAGGAACTTTTGCGCCGCGGCCTCGTCGCGAGTCACGATGGCGTCCGAGTGATGCGAGCCGTAACGGTTGATATGGGCGATCGCCTCGTCCACCCCGCCGACCGTCTTCACGTTGAGGATCAAATCCAGATATTCATTCGACCAGTCCTGCTCGCGAGCCGGAACCAGCTTGGCCCCCGGCAAGCGCTCCGCCGCGGCGCGAAGGATTGCCAACGCTTCGGCGTCGGCCCGAAGCTCCACCCCGCGCTCCCACAAGGCGGCCGCCGCCTGAGGCAGAAACTCCGCCGCCAGGGCCCGATCCACCAGCAGCGTCTCGATCGCGTTGCAGACGCCGGGTCGCTGGCATTTGGCGTTGACGGCCAAGCGAACGCCCATCTCCCGATCCGCCTTGCCGTCGATGTACATCATGCATACCCCTTTGTAGTGCTTGATCACCGGGACGCGGGAGCACTCGGTCACCGCGCGGATCAGGCCCTCGCCGCCGCGAGGAATGCACAGGTCGACGCAATCAGTCAGCGAGAGCAGCGCGGGAATCGCCGCCCGGTCCACAGTGGACACCAACTGCACCGCGCCCTCCGGGAACCGCGGCGAGGCGGACTTGCCGGCCTCGACCAGAATGTCCGTCAGGACGCGGTTGGATCGGATCGCCTCCTTGCCGCCGCGGAGGATCGTGGCGTTGCCCGCCTTGAAGCAGAGTCCGGCGGCGTCCGCCGTCACATTGGGGCGCGATTCGTAAATAATTACGATGACGCCGATCGGGACGGCCGTTTTCCGGAGGCGCAGGCCGTTGGGGCGGGTCCGCTCCTCGATGAGGCGGCCGACCGGATCGGGCAGCGCGGCGACTTCGCGAAGCCCCCGGGCCATCCCAGCGATGCGTTTCTCGTTGAGAAGGAGCCGGTCCAGGAGGGCCTTCGAGAGCCCCGCCTTTTCACCCTCGGCCAAGTCCTCTTCGTTCGCACGGCGTATGCGGTCCGCCTCGGCTTCAATCCGATCCGCCATCGCCAGAAGGCATCGGTTCTTCTCTTCGGCGGCGAGGCGGGTCAGGGCCTGCGCGGCGGCGCGGGCGCGGCGCGCCAGCTCGGTCATTTGCTCGTGCAACGTCATGAAGCGGCATCCTACCGCAACCGGCGAGGGCGGCAAGCCGGGACCGGGCGAATCAGCTTCCCGGAGCGCAGCCTTCGGGAAGGGCGCGCAGGGTTCCGGCGCGAACCTCCCAGCGGCGCGGGCGAACCGAGGCGGGTGGAAGCGGCGGCTCCTGGGCGCACGTCATGAAGACCTGGCCGCGGGCGCGGCGAACCCTCTCCAGCAACGGAAGCAGACCGGCCCGGCGCCGGGCGTCCAATTCGCCGACCACATCGTCAAGCAGGAGGACCGGCGGCGCGCCGTGGACTTCGGCAAGGTACTCGGCCTGGGCCATGCGAAGGGCGATGGCGAGGCTGCGCTTCTGGCCTTCGCTCGCGTAGTCCGCCGCCGGCCTGCCTTCGAGCAGGATGAGCAGCTCGTCCCGATGCGGCCCCGCCGTGGTGGTTCGGAGGCGCAAATCCCTCTCCCAATTGCGCCGGAAGGCCTCGGTCAGATCCTCCCGCGCCGCGGGCCGATAAATCAGCTCGGCCTGCTCGGCCTCCGGAGCGAAGGCGCAATAGGCGCTCCGAACCGCCTGGGAAATTCGAGGAACCAGTTCGGCGCGGAACTGCATGATTTCCCGGCCGTAGCGGGCCGCTTGCAGCGTGAAGCCTTCCAGCGCTCGGCGGTCCGGCGAGGGCGCGCGCAGGAGGGCGTTGCGCGATTTGATCGCCTCCGCGTAGCGCCGGCGCAGGACCAGAAAGCCCGGATTGGCCTGGGCGCAAAGCAGGTCCATGAACCGGCGCCGGCGAGCGCCCGGCCCTTTGATCAGCTCGATGTCCTCGCTGCAGAAAACCACCGCGCGCAACACGCCGTAGTAATCCACCAGCCGCTGGACGGGCTCCTCGTTGAGCGTCAGCCGCCGCTCGGCGGGCGACCAGTACAGGCGCGCCGAATCGCGCCGCGCGCTCACCACTTCCGCCCCCACAAGGAAGCCGCCGGCCCCGTGCCGAACCAATTGGGCGGCGGGCGCGCCGCGGAAGGAACGCAGCGCGGCGAGGAGGTAAACGGCTTCAAGGAGGTTGGTCTTGCCCTGAGCGTTGCCGCCGATGAGCAGATGGAAGCCGGGGCCGAACTCCACATCAAGCCGGCGGTAGTTCCGGAAATTTCGCAGCCTCAACCGCGCCACGTGCACGCGCCCACTCTACCAAATCGCTCCGCGGCGCAAAGGAGCGAGCCCCGTCGGCGGCCGGAAAGGATCGCCGCCCGCTGGATCGCGCTCTCCCACTGGCGCGCGTTAGTCCGTCCAGTCGCAGCGTTCGAGCGCCTCCACCGCTTCCCGGACGATCCTCGAGGCAGGCCTTCCCCGCCGCGCGCTATCCAGAGCCATCCCGGATAGGCCCCTTGATAGAGGCCTACGTCGGGCCGGCTCTTGACCGAAGCCGCCGGCCCGACAGATCCCGATCGCTCCCCGGCGCGGACGCCCCGGGCCGCAAGGGCCAAAGCGCAAAGGCAGAGGGGCGGCCATCCAACGGCTGTTCTCATCCCATGGACGCTCACTTCGACCGGCAACCCTGCTTTAACCCCCCCCCAGCGGAAAAAAGGGGTTTGTCATCCCGGCCGCCGCCGGCCGCTGTGGCAGGCGAAGCGGAACCGGTCGAATG
>JAGHDA010000143.1 GCA_021160185.1 Verrucomicrobiota bacterium | reverse complement strand
TTCCGGCGGCGAGCTTGGCCGTCGGCAGGGTGAGGTAGTTCAGCGCCGGCCCGTGGTACTCGTTGGGATCGTAGCGGTATTGGCCGTGTTCCCAGAGCTGGAGGAACTTGACGCCCTGGACCGCTTCGTCCGTGTGCATCGGACGCTCCGACAAGAAGGGCAGCCGCGCGACCGACGCCAACACGGCTGCCCCTGCAATGGCCGGAAAAATCCAGCGCCTCATTCAACCGCGGCGGTTTACTTGCCGACGCATTTGCCCCACACTTCCACTTCGGTGTAGCGGTTGAGAGCGCTGTAAGTGCTCCCTCGGCTGTAGCAGCGGATGTAACGGGCCTCGACGCCCTTGGCGTCGATCAGTTTGCCCTCATAGTTCTCGAAGTATTCCTTCTGCCGGCCGATGCCCAATCCCGAGCTGTTGTCGTAGTCGTTGTTGAAAAGCGTCCGCACGTTCTTGGTGAAGTCCGGATCGTCGGCCACCTGCACGATCACGTCGTGATAGACCTGATAGGTGCTGTGGTCATGCCAGATGAGGACGGCGTAGATCTTCGCCTTGCAGCCCAGATCAATTTGAACCCACTGGGTCCGGCGGTGCAGCTCGACGAAGCTGTCGTCAGTGGCCTCTTTGTTGCCGTCGGTGACCATGTCGAGCGTGCCGGTGATGGGGGATTTGTCGCTGCTGGTCACCTTTTTCTTGAAGGCAAGGTTGACCACGCCTTTCGGGGCCAGGAACGGCGGACGCGGCGTGTCGCGCGGCGGCTCCACGTGGGGGCCCAGCTCCATGTCCGGCGGCGTGCCCATGAAGGCGGGGATGGGCAGCTTCAAGGGCAGGGGCGCCAGATTGCCCTTCGCCGCTTTCTTCTCGCCGGCCGAAAGCCCGGCGGCTACGCCCATCGCCAACAAGGTTGCCAGAATCGTTCGTTTCCTCGTCATTGCGTTCTCCTGTTTCTCAGTTGCTCCTCTATCCGCTCTATTAGAGCGGACTTACTTTGCCGGTATTCAGCTCGAATGGCAATCGAGATTCGAAGAAGGCGAAGCGCCGCACTTGCTCCCGCGTCCGGCAAGCCCTTCCACGGCGGGCGTTTCTGCAAGCCGTCGCCGGAAAGCGGGCGGATCGAGAGGGCGCCTTGACGGAAACTTTAACCAAACTTATCCTGCCGCCGCATGAGAGAATTGGAAGCTTCGCTGCTGGAGCTGGTTCGCCGGACTTCCACCGAGATTCCAGACGACGTCCAGAAAGCCCTGCTCGAGTCGTTGGAGCGCGAGAAGAAGGGAACGGTGGCGGAGGAAGCCCTGCGGATCATCGAGCGGAACATCGAGATGGCCCGCCGCAAGTCCCAGCCGATCTGCCAGGACACCGGGAGCGTCCTCTTCTACCTGGAAGCGCCCGCCGGCTTCGATTGTGTAGGGTTTGAAGAGGCGGCGCGTCGGGCGGTGACCGAGGCGACGCGCCGGGGATACCTGCGGCAGAATTGCGTGGATCCCCTTACCGGACGCAACGACGGCACAAACGTGGGTCCGGGCTTCCCCACGTTCCATTACGACTTTCATTCCGGGGGCGAGGCGACCGTGCGGCTCATCCTCAAAGGCGGCGGCTGCGAAAACGTGGGAACGCAATACGCGCTGCCTTACGGGCCTCTGAAGGCGGATCGCGACCTGGAAGGCTGCCGGCGGGTGATCCTGGACGCGGTGTTTCAGGCTCAGGGCAAAGGCTGCAGCCCCGGCGTGCTGGGCGTTTGCGTCGGCGGAGACCGCGCCACCGGCTACGAGCACAGCAAGCGGCAGTTGCTCCGGAAACTGGACGATCGGAATCCCAACCCGGAACTGGATCGGCTCGAGCGGGAAATCCTCGAGGCCGGCAACAGCCTGGGCATCGGACCGATGGGCTTCGGCGGACGAACCACGCTCCTGGGCGTCAAGATCGGCGCCTTGCACCGCGTGCCGGCCAGTTATTTCGTCACGGTCAGCTACATGTGTTGGGCCTGCCGGCGGCAAGGAGCTGTCCTGAACGCCGAAGGGGCCGCGGTCCGGTGGCTTTACTGATCGCGGGGCGGGGAGCGGGGAACATTTCACAGAACGATCGGAAGGACACGGCATGACGCATCAATTGACCACACCGGCGAGCGAGGAGCAGATCCGCGCCCTGCGCGTGGGCGACGCAGTGGAGATCAGCGGCGCGCTCTTTACGGGGCGGGACGCGGCGCACAAATACTTTCACCAAGGCGGCGCGCTGCCTCCGGGCGTCTCCTTCGAGGGGATGATCCTCTACCACTGCGGGCCGGTGGTGATCCGGGACGAGCGCGGCGAGTGGAAGGCGGTGGCCGCCGGCCCCACCACTTCGATCCGGGAAGAGCCCTACGAGGCGGAGATCATCCGACGGTTCGGGCTCCGCGGCGTGATCGGCAAAGGCGGCATGGGGCCTCGCACGCTGAAAGCTTGCCGGGAACACGGCTGCGTCTACTTCCACGCAATCGGCGGCGCGGCCCAGGTCCTCGCCGAACGCATCCGCAAGGTCCGCAACGTCTATTTCCTGGAAGAGTTCGGCTCGCCCGAGGCGATCTGGGAATTCGAGGTGGAACGGTTTCCCGCCGTGGTGACGATGGACAGCCACGGCCATTCGCTCCACGCCAAGGTGCTCGAGGAAAGCCGCGCGGCGCTCCAACGCGCCCTGGGCTTGGAAGGCTGATCTCCCCCCTCAAGACCCTGCGGAAGGCCGCGCCGGCTGAGGCGTCGCGCCGGATCGCACGTCCGCCTCCCACTGTTTCAGCGCTTTCAGCATGGCTTGGACTCGGGCGGGCTCTTTGGCGGCCAGGTCGGTTTTCTCGCCCGGATCGCGGCTCAGATCGAAGAGCTTCGCCGTCCCTGCGCGCTGGGCCTCCGGGACCAAAAGCTTCCATTGCCCCTGCCGCATGGCGCGATAGTTGCGGAAAGCCCAGAAGAGCCGACGCTCGGGTTGCGCCCGGTTCTTGAGCAGCAGCGGCGCCAGGCTGCGCCCGTCCAGCGGGCGATCCTTCGAAAAGGAAGCTCCGGCCAGCTCGATCAGCGTCGGCGCGATGTCCAGACTGATCGCCGGGAGATCGATGATTCTTCCCGGCTTGATCCGGCCCGGCCAGCGGGCGATGGCGGGCACGCGATGGCCGCCTTCCCACAGGCTGCCTTTGAAGCCGCGGAAGGGGCTGTTGGAGCCTTGCTGCGTGGCTCCGTTGTCCGAGAAGAAGAATACCAGCGTGTTCTTCTCCAGCCCGAGCCGCTTCAGCGCCGCCATCACCTCGCCCACCCCCTTGTCCATTTCCTGAAGCATCTCCCGATACGCCCGGGCGATTTGAGCGCTGCGCACGGCGCGGCCCGGCGCCGCCTCGGGCCCGCGCACCGGCGGGTCGTTCGGCCCCTGCCACGGCGAGTGCACGGCCTCGTGGGCGATGTAGAGGCAGAAAGGCTCGTTCCGATGCGCCTCCAGGAACTGAATTGCATGTCGGGTGATCAAATGTGTGCTGTATCCCGGCTCGACCGTCTTTCGCAGGCCGTCCCACCAGTCATACACCCCCATGCGGTCGTAGTGGCTGATGTAATCGATGTTGCCGCTTACATAGCCGTGGAACTCGTCGAATCCTTGATGGAGCGGGTTGTAGCGCGGCTCGTAGCCCAGGTGCCACTTGCCTATGACGGCGGTCGCGTAGCCGACGCGCTTCAACAGTTCGGCGAAAGTGACTTCGCAGAGTTGAAGACCGTGGTGACGGTTTGCCTTCGGATCGGCGTTGATCACCCCGTCAATGCCCGCTCGTTGCTGGTAGCGGCCGGTGAGCAGACCCGCCCGCGTGGGGCTGCATACGGGCCCGCTGGAGTGGAAATCGGTGAACCGCGCGCCTTCCGCCGCCAGGCGGTCGATGTGCGGCGTGGCAAAGCGCCGGTTCCCGTAGCAGGAAGCGTCCCCGTAGCCCATGTCGTCGGCCAGGATGATGACGAAATTGGGCCGCTCCGCGGCCGCGGCGGCGCGGCAAGCCGGCGCGGCCGAACAGACAATCGCCGCCGCGCCGCATCCCGCCAGGATGCGGAGAATCTTTCGAGAAACAGTCGCTCTTTCCATGGCAAGCTCCGCCTTTCTGTGTCGGTCCGACGCCGTCAGCGTCCACCCGGCGCGTCCGCCTGCCAAGCGAAAACCGGGATGACTGCGGCGGCGCTATGCGGGGGAGGGCTTGACCGGACCCGGGCGGCTTCTTAAGAAAACAGCATGGGTTTCCGTTTCTGGAGGCGGATCCGGATCGCGCCGGGACTGACGCTGAACCTGAGCAAATCGGGCGCGTCGCTTTCCTTCGGCGGCCGCGGGGCCCGCTTTACGGTCGGCCCTCGGGGCAGGCGGGCGACGCTGGGTCTGCCGGGCACAGGCCTCTTTTACACGCAGACCTTCTCGTCGGGACGTTCGCGGCGGCGCGGCGGCGCCCCGGCCGCGTCGCCGCCGCTGCCCCGAGTTCGGCCCGAGGATCGGCTGACCCTGGGATTCTTCAAACGGCTTGTGACTCCCAAGGAGGAGGAGGCGTTTGTGGACGGCTGCCGGGAGCTGGTCCGGGGCGACGAGGAAAAGGCCCTGGAGCATTTGCGGGAAGCGGTCCATCTGGCCGACGGGGCGTATCTGGCCGGATTCCTGGCGCTCAAGCAGGATCGGCTCGATGAAGCCGCGGCCTGTCTGGAAAAGGCCGTCGCCGATTTTCGAAAGCTGGGACGCTATTTCAACAAGTACGGCCTGAGCGTGCGCTTGGACCTGCCCGTCACCGAGGAGCTTGTCGCCCACGCGGGCGTGGGTCTTCGGGGCGCGCTGTTGGCGTTGGCTGAGGTCTATCAACGCCAAGGCCGGCGGGAGGCGGCGATCGCTTCGCTGGAGCGGCTGCGCCGGCTGGATCCGGACGACCCGGTGGTGAAGGTTTCTCTGGCGGAGCTGCTGCTGGAGGCCCGGCCGCAGGCCCCGGGCGTGTGCCGTCGGGTCGTCCGTTTGGCCGAAGGGGCGGGGAATGAGACGCCTGTCCACGCCGCGCTGCTGCTTTACAAGGCCAAGGCCTTGCGGCGCTTGGGCCTGCCGGAGGCAGCGCGGAATGTGTTGACGGGCGCCTTGCGCCGCAGGAAGGGCCTCTCCGAAGAGCTCCTGCGCGCCCTCCGGTACGAGCGCGCCCTGGCCTACGAGGACCTGGGCATGCGCCGCCGCGCGCGGACGGAGCTGGAAAGACTCTACGCCGAGGACCCGCGCTACGAAGACGTGGCGGCGCGCTTGGGGCTGTAAACGCGCCTCCCTTCGCCCGCCTGGATTCGCCCCGCAACGTCCGCGCGACAGGCTGGAAAAGCGGCTTGCGCCGCCCCGCTG
>JAGHDA010000370.1 GCA_021160185.1 Verrucomicrobiota bacterium | reverse complement strand
TGACGGATTTGCTTCTGGAGCGTTTGGATGAGCTCCTGCTGTCGTTGCTCGATCTGTTGGAGCCGCTCCTGAAGTTGCTGAATCTGGTCCTGGGCCGAAGAGGGCGGCGCGCCGGCTGGTCGGCTTTCGGCCGCGCCGAGCCCTCCGGTGAAAAGCCATAGCCCAAGCCACGCCAGCGCGCCTCCTGCGCGCAAAAGCCGGGGAAAACCCCGGCCGTTGGGGCCTGGCAAACGGATTGGGTTCGCGCGAGGGTCCGGGCGTTTGAAAGAACGATGATTTCTGTGACAAAGCATAACAAGCCTCCTTCTCTCTACTGATTGTCGCGTTAAAAAACGGAATGCGGGTTTGCCGCGGGAGCCGCTGCGCCGGGAAATTCCGGCGCGAGACAGCCCCCCCTGCAGAAGAAGCGTCAAGCCCGGCTTCCGGCGAAAACCCCTCGCCGAAAGCCGTTCCCAAGGGCGACGCCGGTCAGGCGGCTGGAGGGCCGCAACTTGGAGGAGTGAGACGAGGCCGGGGCGGAAGGATCCGCTCCGAAACGGGCGAGTCAACAACCGGCGCGGGCGCGGGCGCGGAAAGAATCGGAGCCGGCGCGGGCGACCATGCCTCGCCTTTGTGGAACTTTGTCAGGAGACAAACGTGATTCGGATCCGCGGCATGAGGGTGGAGGGCGCTGTGGAAAAGCGGCGTCGCCGCGAAGGAGAGGAAGACGACAAGCGCGGCCGCCAATCCCGCTCCTACTCTCAGCCTGGCGGGACGTTTTCCGGACCCGATGGCGCGCCAATCGCTCATCTCTCTCAATTCACCTTGAGAAGGCTCGCCGTGTCAAGCCGGCCATTTCTCATAGCCGCTGGGGCGACGGGCGGGCTTACGATGCTTGCTTTTGTCGCTTCCTTCGCATGCGCGCCGCGACGAGGAAGAAAACGGTCAAGACGAGCAGCGCGCCGTAGAAAAGGAGGCGGTTCCCTTGTTTCGAAGGAGAGGGGGAGCGGCGCTTCGGCCGGCCGGCGCCCGCGGCGGACCGCCTGGCCGGCTCGCGCTTGAAGAGGGCTTGGAGTTGGGGGCTGTTGGTCGAGGGAACCTCGGCGGCTGTCTGCGCCGCTTCATGGGAACCCCTGTTTTTTCCAGACAAAACAATTTTACTCCCCCCAGGGGATTAACTGGGAAACGCGCTTTTTAAGAGGTAGGAAAGGCGGCCGGAGGGCCGCCCTTAGTGCGCGAGAAGCCGGCGGCGTTCTTCGCCGGGATCTGGAACGTCCTTCGAACTTGGGGCGGGGCCCGGGCAGGGGATGCGTTTCGCCGCCCGGGCGCTTTGGCTTCTGCGCGCAGGGAGCCTTTATGCTAAACTGTGAAGTCGCGGACGCCGCGGGGGCGGCCGCGTTGCGGTTGAGGGTCGGGGCGTCTTCCGCTTCGGCCAGGCCGCAGTTTCGGAGCGGCAAATGAAGTTCCGTCCGATGCGAAGGGCGGATTGTGAAGAGGAAAGAGAAACCATGAGCAAGGAGCAGTTGACCGAAGAAGCGGTGCGGAAGGCGCTGAGCGGGGTGAAGTTCCCAGGCTATTCGAAGGACATTGTAGCCTTTGGCCTGGTTCGGGAGATCCGCGTCGAAGGGAGCAAGGCGCGGGTGGAAATCGAGCTGAGCACCAGCGACAGGGCGATCGGCTCGCGCATCCGGGCTGACAGCGAGAAGGCTTTGCAGGCTTTGCCGGGAGTGGAAGAGGTTGAGGTGCATGTGCGCCAACCCGATCCGGGCCAGGGGCCGAACCCTTGGGCGCAACAGCGCCGGGTCGAAGGCGTCAAACGCATCCTGGCCATAGCCAGCGGCAAAGGCGGCGTAGGCAAGTCCACCGTGGCGGCGAACCTTTCCTGCGCGCTCCGGCGGCTCGGCTCGCGGGTGGGGTTGCTGGATTGCGATATCTACGGCCCCACGATCCCGCTGATGATGGGCGTGCACAAGCGACCCCAGGTGAGCGAGAAGGACGCCTTGCTGCCGCTCGAAGGCCACGGGGTCAAGCTGATGAGCATCGGCTTTCTGGTGGACGGCGATCAGCCAGTGATCTGGCGGGGGCCGTTGATCAACAAGGCGATTCGGCAGTTCCTCTTCGGCGTGGAATGGGGCGAGCTGGATTTTCTGTTGGTGGACCTGCCGCCCGGCACCGGCGACGCGCAGTTGACGCTGTGTCAGGCTGTGCCGCTGGACGGAGGCATCATCGTGACGACGCCCCAGGAGGCTTCTTTGGGCGTGGTCCGCAAGGGCATCGCCATGTTCGAAAAGGTTCAGACTCCGGTGCTGGGGATCATCGAGAACATGAGCTACTACACCGCGCCCAACGGCGAGCGGGTGGAGATTTTCGGCTACGGCGGCGGCCGGCGCGAGGCAGAGCGTCAGGGCCTTCGGTTCTTGGGCGAGATCCCGATCTTTGTCGAGATTCGTGAGGGAGGCGACGCCGGGGCGCCGGTGACGGCGGGCAAGCCCGATTCCCCTGCGGCAAAAGCCTTTGAGAACGCGGCCAAGGAGATCTTGAAAGCCGTGGGAGAGGCTTCTTGAAGGCGGCGCGGCCCCAACCGGAGATTTCCTTGCTCTCAAGAGGGTTCACGGCTACTCTGACGCTGTTTGCTGAGGGACGGATGAGGAACCGGGACCAAGCCAGTTGCGCGCCGCGCCCGCGGCGGGGAAGTTTGTGAGCGAACCGGCGGTCAATCTCCAGGAGCCCGAGGAAGAGACGCTCGTGCGCCGCGCGCAGGAGGGCGATCTGGATGCGCTTGAGGATCTGACCAACCGCTATGAAAAGCGGGTTTACTCGGTCGCCTATCGCATTCTCCGCGATGCCCACGAGGCCGAGGATGTGGCCCAAGAAACCTTTATGAGCGCGCTGGAGGGGCTGCCCCGTTTCCGCAGGGAAAGCAGCTTCGGCTCGTGGCTGTTGCGCATCGCCACCCACGCCGCGCTCAAGGCGCTCCGCAAACGGCGCAGGCTGGACGCCGCCCCTCTGGATTGCGAGGAGGAAGATTGCATCGAGCTGGACCGGCTCCCGCTGCCGGAAACCGTGGCTGTATGGCAGCGGTCTCCCGAAGAACTGGCGCAGAACCGCGAGGCGATGCGCCTGATCGAGAAGGCCCTGGCCGAGTTGGACGACAAGCGCCGAATCGTGTTCGTGTTGCGGGACATGGAAGGGCTTTCAGTGCGGGAGACCGCGGACATCCTGGGCATCTCCGAAGGCAACGTCAAAGTGCGTTTGCTCCGCGCCCGGCTGGAGCTGCGCGAGCGGCTGACCAAGTGGTTCGGCGATCCGCGCCGGAAAATCTCCCTCAAAAATCACCGTCACGGCAGCTCCGGCGCCGCCGGAGCGAATTGAGCGCCTCCTCCGCGCCGCGCCCTTTCCCGCCCGCGGTTGGTTTTCCGGACCGACTCAGCCGGCCGCTTTCTGGGCCGCCAGGATAAGCGCCCCGGCGGGGACCGCTCGCTCGCCCAGCTCGGCCAGGCGAATTTCCGGGCCCGGATGGAAAGCCTTCATAAGCCAGTCGGGCAGGGCCTTCGCCACGGCCGCCCGGAGCGGCTCGCCAATCAGAGAAAGCCCCCCGCCCAGGACAATCGCCGCCGGATGAAAAAGGTGAGCGACGTGGGAGAGGGCGAAGGCCAGGTCCGAGGCTGTTTCCTCGATCAGTTTCCGGGCGTTCGGATCGCCCTCTTCGAGGGCGGGCAGGAGGTGGCGCGCTTCCCGGCCGGGGTCGGCGGCGACGCGGCGGGCGAGAGCGGATTCGGGCCGTTCGGCGGCCAACCGGCGGACGCGCCGGTCCGTCGCCCAACCCGAGCAACGCGCCTCCACGGTGGTCCCTTCCCGATCCAGGCGCACGTGGCCGATCTCCGCTTCGCCCGGCGGCGCGCCATGGTAGACGCGGCCGCCTGCGACAAGGCCGCCGCCCACCCCGCTGCCCATCGTGACATAGAAGAGGGGATCGGCGTCTCGCCCCGCGCCGGCGAGGGCCTCGGCCAGGGCGGCCGTGTTGGCGTCGTTTTCCACCGCGGCCGGCGCGCCGACCAGTTCCTCCAGCCATTGCCCCAAAGGAAAGCCGTCCCAGCCGGGCACATGGTGGGAGCAGATCACGCGGCCGGCGCGCCAGTCCACCGGGCCGCCGAAGCCGACTCCAACGGCGGCCGGGCGGCCGCGGGCGCGAAGCCGTTGCCAGGCCGAGGCAATTTGCCGGCGGATGCCAGCAGCCCCGGCTTCCGGGTTCACTTGCTCGCGCTCGATCTGCTCGATGCGGCCCGAGCCGTCGCCCAAAGCGCATTGCAGCTTGGTGGCCCCGATCTCGATTCCCAGAAACCGCGCGTTCATGTCCTGTTTCTCTCGATTCCCGCCGGAAGCGCGGCATGGGCTCGGCCGGGCCGTCGCCTCAGGACAGGAAGCCTTTTGTTCATTTGAGGACGAAGTTTTCGAGGATGATGGTCAGGATGCCCATCAGCGCGCCTCCGGCGATCACCCCGCCGCAGATAGGCTCCAGGTTTTTCACGAACACCTTGTGCGTGAAGCTTTCCGGATCCCGGAACGCCCGCTCCGCCGCCCAGAAGAGGAACGAGCCCAGGAACATAGCCAGGCAGGTGTTGAAGGGGATGACCGCGGCCAGGCCGAGCCCCACGGCGGAGATCGGGAAGCGGCCTTTAGTCCGGAGCTTGACGGTTTCCAGGGCGATTCCCAACACGCCGCCGATCAGCGCGGCCCACCGGGCGGAGAGCTCGAGTTTCGAGATGCCTTCGGTGAGCATTTCGGCCACGGCCTTCCAGATCACCGCCGCGGGCATCGGATGCTCCTCAGTCAGGAGCTGCTGCGGGCCGCCGTGGAGGAACGTCATGTAGAAAATCGGCACGGCGACCATCGCCCCGGCGAAAATGCCCAACACATGGCCGATGGCCTGCTGGCGCGGCTTGGCCCCGAGCATGTAGCCGGGCTTGATGTCCATGAGGAGGTTGGAGGCGTTGCCCGCCACTTCCGCCGTGATGCCCGCGGTCATCAGGTTGGTGGTGATGTTCCGCGGCGCCAGGACGCCGAACGTCAACTGCGTGAGCTTGCCCAGCGCCCCCGTGGGGGTGATCGAGGTCAGGGCGGTCGAGTTCACCCCGATGAGGGTGAAGATGAAAATCAAAGGGATGGCGACAACGCCGAGCCAGATCTTCACGCCGAAAAAGAGATGCGCCAGCAGAACGACCAGGCCGCCCACCACCGGGATGCCGAGGACGAAGAGGCTCATCGGCAGTTCGATGTCCTTAAGAATGTCGGCGTCTTCTTCCTTGGCCCTGCGGCGGAAGATGCCGCGGAAGGCGCTGACCAGGATGGCCGGCTTGGCGAAGAACGCCAACAGGGAGGCGGTGGTCATCATCGCGACGCCGCCCCAGAGCGACCAGGTGGTGATGGCGCGGAAGCCGTACTGGACCCCGGCGTCTGTGGCCGTTCCGTGGATGTCGCCCCGGACGATCATCCACGGGGCGAGGATCATGTAGTTGACGATTGCGCCGATGAGGAGGGAAACCCCGGTGCGGATGCCCATCAACCCGCCGGCGGCCATCATGACGAAATCGGTGTCCGGGCGCACGGTGAGCTGGCGCAGGTCCACCCCGGCGATGCTGGGAGTCCAATGGAGGAATTTCGCGCTCAGGCTGTAGAACCAACCGTCGAGATATTCGGGGATTTGAATCGCCCAGCCGGTGAGCTTCGGAAAGACGTTGCTTTGGAAGAACTTGATCAGGGCCGAAATGCCTCCGGCAACAACCAGGATCTTCGCCTTGAACAGGCCCGATGCGGCGTCGCCGGAGTGGAGCGCGTCCATCACGATCCCGGCCGCGCGGCCTTCGGGGAAGGGATGCTGTTCGTCGTTGATGAACCGCCGCTTGAGGGGGAAGGCGAAGAGGACGCCGAGCGAGGCGATGGCGATCACCCATGCGATGGTCACTCCCATGGGAATCGTCTGGTTGGTCACCAGCATGTAGGCGGCCAGGCTGGAGATCATCGGCGAGGTCATGTAGCCCGCGGCGGTGGCGATGGACTGCATGCAGTTGTTTTCGAGAATGGTGAATTCTTCGGCCAGCCCCAGCGAGCTCATCACCTTGAACATCGAAAAGGCGAGAATCACCGACGTGATGCCGACGCCGAGGGTCCAGCCGGTTTTTGCCCCGATGTAGAGATTGGTCAGCGAAAGCGCGCCGCCGAGGAACATTCCCGTCAGCGCTGATCGCAGCGTCAACTGCGGCATGTCGCCGCGCCAGACGTTCTCATACCACCAGCGGTCTTTCTGGGCCAGCGTCCAGGTCCTGATCTGCTCCTGGGTGAGTTGTTTGATCGCCATGGAGTCGGTCGGCTGAGGTCTGTTCTTGGTTCCGTCCCGGGGTCGGCCGTCTGCAGGTTGGGAGGACCTATCGGCTTGCTCCGGCGCGGCGAGGTTCCAACCTGCCGTTCCGCCGGCGCCGCCGGGCGCAGGTTCAGCGGCGCTTCGTCCTGGGGCGGGGGATCTTCCAATTCGGGTCCGGCTGATGCGCCTCGTTCATGACGGCGCGCATTCGCTTGACCAGATCGGGGCGTTCGGCGGCCAGGTTGCGCTGTTCGCCGAGGTCGTCGCGCAGGTTGTACAGCTCGAGGGGGCCGCCCCAGGGCTTCGAGACCGCTTTCCAATTCCCCATTCGGACCGCCTGCGCTCCGCCCCGCTCATAGAATTCCCAATAGAGGTAAGGATGGATCTTTTGCCGCCCCTGTCGGCCCAGGAGGGTGGGGACAATGCTGATCCCGTCCAGGCCCGAAGGCGGCCGGCCGCCCGCCAGCTCGACGGCCGTGGGAAGAAAGTCGCCGAAATACCACACCAAGTCGCTGACCTGGCCGGGGCGGATCCGTCCGGGGCTCCAGGCGATGGCGGGGACGCGGATGCCGCCTTCGTAGAGGTCGCGCTTGATTCCGCGAAGCGGGCCGTTGGAGTCGTTGAAATCGGGGTTGTTGCCGCCTTCCCGATGTGGGCCGTTGTCCGAGGTGAAGAAGACCACTGTGTTCCTGGCGAGGCCCAGCTCGCGCAACCGGGCAAGAAGGCGCCCGACGTCCCGGTCCATCCGCGTGATCATTGCCGCGTGGCCTTTTTGCGGCGCGGGCCAGTCAAGGTCGGCGTAAGGCGCCAGGTCGGGAACTTCCATGCCTTCCTTGCCCGCCTGGTTGTTGGCGTGGGGGATGGTGAGGGCCAGGTAGAGGAAAAAGGGGCCTTGTTGATGGCGCTCGATGTATTGCAGCGCTTCCTGGATGAAAAGGTCGTGGCTGTATTGGGCGCGGACGGAAGCCTTGCCGCCGCCCTGGGCGTCTTCGTTGGGAACCACGTTCTTGAGCCGGACCTTCGTCTCGTTCCGCCACAGGTAGCTTGGATAATAGTTGTGGGCGTGGTGTTGGTTGAGGTAGCCGAAGAAATAGTCAAAACCTTGCCGCGTGGGGACGCCCGTCGTGCCGGGCTCGCCTAGGCCCCACTTGCCGATGAGCGCGGTCGCGTAGCCGAGCTTTTTGAGGAGCTCCGCCACGGTGACGTCCTCCGGCCGAAGCGGAATTCGCGCGTTGCCGCGGATGCGCGCGCGGCCGGTGTGCAAGCCGGTCATCAAGACGCATCGGGAAGGGGCGCAGACCGTGGATCCGGCGTAGGCCTGGGTGAACCGTATCCCTTCAGCGGCCATGCGGTCCAGGTTCGGCGTGAGAATGCGCTTCTGACCGTAGCAGCCCAGGTCGCCGTAGCCCAAATCATCGGCCAGGATGAAGAGAATGTTGGGCGGCTTTGCGGCGGCTTGAAGCGCGGGGTCGGCCGTCGCCGCCAGCAGCAGGGAGGCCGCCAAGGCGAAGCCGATCCGTCGTTTCCCCACGGTTGGGTTTCTCGCCTTCATTGCGGCGGCGGATTGTAAAGGAACCCGGGCCGGCTGAAAAGGCCGGGCTTCCAAGGTTTCTGTCCGAGGGGAATCCCGAAGAACCGAAAGGCGTTTCCTCAGAGTCGGTACATCGCCGGATAGAAGACTAGAACGACGTTGCCGATGGTCAGGCGAAGGCTGTCTTGGTCCACTTCGGCGGAGGCGACGACGGCTTTTTTGCCGCTTCGGAGGCGGACGATGTACTTGCCGCTTCGTTTGCTCCAGTTGCCTTCGCCTTGGAAGTCGAACGCGGGCATGCCGGGCATCTTCGGGATGAAACTCTGGGTCGGCTCTTCCTTAGGCGTTTCCTCCTGGGCCGGCATGCCATACCGCTGGGCTGCAAGGGGATCATAGCCGTAGGGGTTGGCGGCCTGCTGGGCCGCCTGGCGGGCCGCCTCCACGCGCTTCTTGGCCGCGTTGATTAAGGCCTGCGCCTGGTCGGTGAGCTCCAGCTTCATGTAGGCGTTGCGGCTGGGGGTGGCCATGAACTGGAGCTTGGGCAGGAAAACGGTCAGCATGGTCTTGACCGTGCGCATGTCGCGCACCGTCATGTCCGGCTGCTTGCGGCGGATGGCGATGTAGGTGGCGGGAACGTCCAGCTTCCAGCGGCCGAGAATCTGCTCCTCGTCGTATTTCTTGGACTTGCCGGTCTTGAGATAGTCGTACAGATCGTCCAGATCCACCTGGGCCAACTTGCCCATGATTTCCTGGTTTTGGATCAGGCCCAGGATTTTGGGATTGTTGAGGATGCTCAGGATGGGGGCCTGAGTCTGAAGGGCGTTCATGATCTGGGCGTCGTTGGCGATGTCCTGGAACTCCGACCGCTCGGCGAAATCGAGGAAGGGAGGGTAATTTGCGAGCCGCTCGTGGACCGAGGGGTTGTGGTAGATCAGCCCGAGCACGTCCACGGTTCGATAGAAACGGGGCGGCAGCGGATCCAACGCCGCCACGGCCCGATCCATGCCCGTTTCGGCAAGCTGCTTGCGGGCCGAGCTGAGCGCCCGCTGGATGGCGGGGCTCGAGTCGGTGGTGAACTGGACAGCCGGGTAGCCGAGCATGTAGATGATCAGGCCCACCAGCAAGGAATAGACGAGCCCTCCCAACACCCCCACCGAAAGCCCCAGCTTGCGGTTCAGGCGCTCCCACTTGATCCGGGTGTAATCATCCGCGGCCAGCTTGTAGTGCGTATGGATCTTATAGTGGATCAGGAAGCCGGCCGCTCCGAAGATCAGCACGAAGAGGAAAAAGACCGTCAGAGGAGGCAGCACGTACGGCCAGGCTGGATGGGTGAGCCCCAGCTTCGGCACAAGCGGCCGCAGGTGGACCCCCAGCGGAAGCGAGAGCCACACGGCCAGGAAAAGGCCGATCAGGGAGACGCCCGAGCGAATGGCCCCTTTGTAGTAGCTCCCGAGGGCCAGGATCGCAAAAATCAGTATCACTATCGTCCAAACCAGCATGGCTTCACTCTATGCCGTTTTTCCGGGTGAATGTCATGCAAAAAGCGCGCCGGTTTCCCCGAAAACGCATTTCGGCTTCCCGGAGCGGCCCCGCGGACGGTTTTTCCGGGCGAGGAAGGGCTGGACGCCGGCGCGCCGGGGCGGCAGAATGGTTTTTGGAACGCCGAACTGTACAGATGGAAGGATTCATGATGAAACCCCTCTCTCTCATTCTGGCCGGATGGATCGGATGCGCGTGGGGCGCGCAGGCGCAAAATCGCCCGTTTGTGTTGGCTCGAGCCGGCGCGCCGCAAGCGGCGCTTCTGGTCCAGAAAGACCTTACGCCCCCGGAGCGGCGCGCGCTGGAGGAGCTTGCCGAAACCCTCAAGCAAATCGTCGGCGCCGCCTTTCCGGTCCGCGAACCGAGCGGCGTGGTGAACCGCGCGGTGTATGTGGGCGCGGGACAGATGAGCCGGCGCGCGTTTCCGGAGATTCCGTGGGAGCAACTCGGCCCGGAAGAGATCCTCATCCGGGTCAAGGGCGATCGGCTGCTCCTGGCCGGAGGCCGTCCGCGCGGCGCGCTCTACGCCGTTTCGGAATTCCTGCAGCGTTATTGCGGGGTCCGGTGGTGGACGCCCTGGGCAAGCCGGATTCCGCGTCGGCCGGACCTGGCCGCGCCGCCGGTGAACATCCGGTACAACCCGGTGTTCGAGTCGAGGGATCCGTTCTGGTATCCGGCGTTCGACGCGCGCTGGGCGGTCCGGAACTTCTCGAACTCCCAGTCGGCGCGGATTCCCGAGGAGTGGGGCGGGCGCATTCGCTACAAGGGCTTTGTGCATACCTTTTACCAGCTTGTGCCGCCCGATCCGTGGTTCAAGCGCCATCCGGAATGGTTCAGCATGATCAACGGCAAACGCACGGCGAGTCGCGCTCAACTCTGCCTTGCCAATCCAGAGTTGCGCGACTTCGTGACCGAACGGGTGCGCCAGTGGCTCAAGGAGTCGCCCGAGGCGAGCATCGTGTCCATTTCCCAGAACGACTGGCACGGCGCCTGCCAGTGCCCTCGATGCAAGGCGATCGACCAGAGGGAAGGCAGCCACGCCGGGAGCCTGTTGGACTTCGTCAACGACATCGCGGCAAGGCTCGAGCCGGAATTTCCCCATGTCGCCTTTGACACGTTGGCCTACCAGTACACCCGCAAGCCGCCCCGCACGATCCGCCCCCGGAAAAACGTCATCGTCCGCCTCTGCTCCATCGAGTGCTCCTTCAGCCAGCCGCTCACCCACCCCCGCAACCAAAAATTCCGCGACGACATCGTCGGCTGGTCAAAAATCTGCAACCGACTTTACATCTGGGACTACGTTACTAATTTCCGCCACTACCTCATGCCCCATCCCAACCTCCGCGTCCTGGCCCCCAACGTCAAATTCTTCACCGAAAACGGCGTCCGCGGCATCTTTGAACAGGGTGCTTACACCACCAACGGCGCCGAAATGGCCGAACTCCGCGCCTGGGTCCTCGCCAAACTCCTCTGGAACCCCAACCTCGATGGCCAAACTCTCATCGACCAGTTCCTCGACGGCTACTACTCTCCTCCCGCCGCCAAACACATCCGCGCCTACCTCAACCTCGTCCACGACGAAGTCGAAAAAACCGGCGACCATCTTGGCTGCTTCACCGAAGTCGCCTCTGCCAAATTCATCAACTTCAAAACCCTCTATAAATCCCTCGCCTACCTAAAAGCCGCCCAACGCGAAGTCGCCGACGATCCCGTCCTAACCTTCCGCGTCCGGTGTGCCACACTACCCATCGAGTACGCTTTCATGATGCTCTGGAACCCCATGCAAAAAAAAGCCGCCGATACCAATTCCGATTGGCCCATGCCCGACTCCATCGACGACGCCTACCAACAGTGGACCGCCATCGCCAAAAAGAAAAACATCTCCCGCCTCAACGAATGGCAACCAGGCTACGGAAACCTCGATAAAGCCGTCAAAAAAGCAAAACAATAACCAACACAACCATAAATCCATCTACGCCCCGCATGATGGGTGGCATGCTTACACAAAGCTTAAGCATGTTTGTACCGCCAGCGTCTCGCCGGCATTCTTAGATCGTAGAATGACGGGTGGCATGCTTACGCCGCGCAGCGGTTTAAGCATGTTTTTACATAACACACACAAAATTTGTCATTGCGACCAGATTGTAGGATGGGCTTCAGCCCATGCTGACTCCCCCGTACCGCCGGCTTCCAGCCGGTATTCAAATATCATCTATCTATATTCACCTGATACCCAAACTTAAAATCTCTTTCCGTATCTTATCTTCTCAGTGCCTTCGCGTCTTTGCGTAAGATATCTTAAAATAAAATCATGTTCATCCGGTCATCCTGTCAAAAGATTCTTAATTTCTCTGAGTTCTCTGTGCCCTCGGTGGCAAAATATTTCCATTCAACATCTCTTTGGCAGGCCCAAAATCCAAAATTCCAATCCCCACCACCGCAGTAGGATATAAATTTAAAAAAATCAGTGCAAATCAGTGTCTAATAAGGATTTACATTAAATATCTAAGTCAAATCCACCGAACCAAAAGCGCGACAGCCCTTTTTCAAAAATCGCAGGTTTCTGCAAAAACCACCCAACTTTCACCCAACTTTCTTCAAAAACCATCAAAAAACACCCAACTTTCATACCACTTTTTTGACTAAATTTGACCTTTTCTCACTTTTGGCCCGCTTTTAGCGCCGCGCTTTTGGCCTCATTCCGGACCTTTCGCATCGAATAACGCTACCGATCTTGCTACACTTTTCACCCCCTTTTTCGCCCGTTATAATCGTTACATCTTACCTATCTTAATGGACAATCTTGCGGTTTAGCGCCGCGATTTTGGCCTCATTATGGACATCCTACATCGAATAATGCGACCATTTCCGCAACACTTTTTCGCCACCTCATGAACCGTTTCTGCAACAAATTTCCACCCCAAAAAGCCCCCGCTG
>JAGHDA010000420.1 GCA_021160185.1 Verrucomicrobiota bacterium | reverse complement strand
GGACTTGTTCCACCTGGCCGTAGCCGCGGCATGTGGGGCAGACGCTTTTGCCTTCCCCTGCTTCGGCCCCGCTTCCCTTGCAGGCGGGGCCGAAGCAGGGGAAGGCAAAAGCGTCTGCCCCACATGCCGCGGCTACGGCCAGGTGGAACAAGTCCTGGGCGGCTTCATGCGGTTCCGCCAAACCTGCCCCCGCTGCGGCGGCGAAGGGCGCATCATCCGCCGCCGCTGCCGCCAATGCGGCGGCTCCGGACTGAAGGAGAAAACCGCCGCGGTGACCATCCGCGTGCCTGCGGGAGTGGAGGACGGGATGCGCCTGCGCTCGGCCGGCAACGGGGCCGCGGGCCGCCAGGGCGGGCAACGCGGCGACCTGTTCGTCCTGCTTCGCGTCCGCCCGCACGAAATTTTCAAGCGGCGGGGGGACGACTTGCTCTGCGAAGCGCCGATCAGCTTCGCCCAGGCCGCCCTGGGCGCGGAAATTGCCGTGCCCACGCTGGAGGGCTCGGCTCAAATCCGAATCCCGCCCGGCACGCAGCCCGGCACGGTTTTCCGCCTTAAGGGCAAGGGGATGCCCAACGTCCACGGCTACGGCCGCGGCGACCTGCTGGTGCGCGTCCAGGTGGAAGTCCCCTCCAATCTGAACGCCCAGCAGAAGGCCAAGCTCAAGGAGTTCGCCGAGATGTGCGACAGCAGCGTGCACCCCAAGAGCAAAAGCTTTTTCGAGAAAGCCAAGGCCTTCTTCCGCCAGGCCACCTAAGACGCCGATGCGCCGCTTCTACGCTCCGCCGGAGGCATGCCGAAGCGGGCTCATCCTTTTGCCGGAGTCCGAAACCCGCCACGCCCTCAAAGTCCTGCGGCTTCGGCCTGGAGCGGAGGTTGCCGTGCTGGACGGCCGAGGCGGGTTGTTCGAAGGCCGCCTGGCGGCCGTGGTCGAAGGGCGCGCCCAAGTGGAAGCGGTGAAGAAAACCTTTCGACCCCGGCCCGCTCCGGAGCTGATTCTCTTTCAGGCCGCGCTCAAGTCGCGGCGCATGGAATGGGCCGTGGAAAAGGCGGTCGAGCTGGGGGCGGCGCGGATCGCGCCGATTCTCACGGCGCGCAGCGTGCCGGACTGGGACGCGCGGCAGGCGGAACAAAAACGGCGCAAGTGGCAGGCGGCCGCTCTCGCCGCCCTTAAGCAGAGCGGCAACTTCTGGCTGCCGGAAATCGACGCGCCCGCGCCGCTGGCTCGCCGGCTTCAAACCCCGGCCGATTTGCCCGAGCGGAACTACGTCGCCAGCCTGCGTCCCGACGCCGTCCCGCTGCAGGATCGATTGCTTGAAGAACAAGGCGCGGAGCGCGCGCCCCAAAGCGTGGGCTTCTGGATCGGCCCGGAAGGAGACTTCACCGAAGCAGAAGAGCGCTCGCTTCGCGAAGCGGGCGCGCTGCCGGTCACGCTGGGACCCGCCACGCTCCGAAGCGAGACCGCCGCGATCGTCTGCCTGGCCCTGGGCGCCTGCGCGTTCCAGAGGTCTCCCGGGGAAGCCGAAGGCGCTCCGTGAGAGCGCGAGCCGCCGCCGTCTCGCGGGGAACAGCGCGTTGATTTTTCTTTTGGGAAAGGCCCGGCCGCGGGCTTTACAATAGTCGCATGAAAAGACAAGGCATGTTTTGGGCGGCGGTCGGGTTGTGTATGTTGTTCGCGGCCCGCGCGGCGGATCGGCCCAATCTCATCTGGATCATGGCCGACGACCTGGGCTACGGCGAAGTGGGGTGCTACGGACAGAAATTGATCCAAACGCCTCGGCTGGATCGGATGGCCGCCGAGGGCATGCGGTTCACCCAGTTCTACGCCGGATCCACGGTGTGCGCTCCTTCCCGCTGCATCCTGATGACCGGCAAACATCTGGGCCATTGCTCGGTCCGCGGCAACGGAACCGGCCCGGAGCAGGCGCTCAAGCCCGGTGACGTCACAGTGGCCGAGGCGCTCAAGAAGGCGGGTTACGCCTCCGCGCTCATCGGCAAGTGGGGCTTGGGCGACATGCGCTCCGGCTGCAGGACGGGGCTGCCTCAGCGGCAGGGTTTCGATTATTTCTTCGGCTACCTGAACCAGGTGCACGCCCACAACTACTACCCGGTTTTCCTGTGGCGGAACGACCTGCAAGTGGGCCTGCCCAACGTGGTCAAAACCGCGCGGCGGGAATACGGCGGTTTTCTGGGTGGCGCGGCTACGAAGCGGGTCGCGTACTCCCACGATCTTTTCGCGCGCGAGGCGCTGGATTGGATCCGCGCGCATAAGGAAGAGCCCTTCTTCCTTTACCTGTCCCTCACCATCCCCCACGCCAACAACGAAGGTTCGGCTCTCTTCGGCAACGGCTCTGAGGTTCCGGACTTCGGCCCCTACGCAAACAAAGACTGGCCGGACCCGGACAAGGGCCACGCCGCGATGATCACGCGGATGGATCGGGACGTGGGGCGGTTGCTTGATTTGCTCCGGGAGCTGGGCCTGGCGCAGCGCACGCTGGTGATCTTCACCTCCGACAACGGCCCTCACAACGAAGCCCGCCACAACATCAAGCGCTTCCGGCCTTCGGGACCGCTGCGGGGCATCAAGCGCGACCTCTACGAAGGAGGCATCCGCGTGCCCACAATCGCCTGGCAGCCCGGAACCGTTCCTGCGGGCGCGGTCAGCGACTGCGTGGGCTATTTCGGCGATTTGATGGCCACCGCGTGCGAATTGGCCGGCGTCGCTCCCCCGAGCGGCTTGGACAGCGTGAGCCTGGTTCCCGCCCTCACGGGACATCCCGAACGCCAGGCTCCCCACGAATATCTTTACTGGGAATTCTACGAACGCGGCGGCGCGCGGGCGATCCGGTGGAAGAACTGGAAAGCGGTCCGGCCCAAATGGCACGCTCCGCTGGAGCTGTACGACCTGAGCCGGGACATCGGCGAGCGCCACAACCTGGCCGCTGAGCGTCCCGAGCTGGCCGCCCGCCTGGCCGAGATGATGGAGCGGGCGCATGTGGACTCGCCCGAGTGGAAGGCCCCGCCGCCTCCCAAGTCGTCAAAAACAAGCCGTTAAATGTTGGGTCCCGCGTGATCCTATTGCTCGAAGGAGTTATCCTTTGTTCCAGGCCGGAGATATTCTCTGTGAGCTGATTGCAAAGTCCAAGGCCCGAAAAACTGTTCGATCGCAACACTGATTATCAGGGAGCCTATACATGGTCATCCGCCTCCACAAGAAAGCCCGCGCCACTCCCGAGATCCGCCGGGAGACCCAGACCTTGGACCTGCCTGACGCGGTTCCGGCCGAGAAGCACGGGGTTCCTCGCCGCACCATCCGCAAATGGAGAAAGCGCGATTCGGTCGAAGAGGCCTCCCATCGGCCCCGCCGCATCCCTGTCTGCGTGCGGGCACGCACAGGCAGGCATGCACGCTGGTCGAGCATTGGACTGGGAAGACGGACCGACCGGCGACAACGGCAACCGCGAATGAACGCCAATGAACGCGAAGAAGGCGAAGGAGCAGGTGACAGGGTCTCGGTCAAACCGGCCAGGGGCAAAGAGGACCAGCCACCTTGGCAGCCGATGCGCATCGTCCGAAGTACGTGATGGTGAAATCCCGAGAATCCAGGAATCGTCCTGGCCGGGCGGGTTTCAGGTCAAAAGTCGGCCTGGGATGGCCTTTCTGATAGCGAACCGGGCCTGCGGGATCTCTCAGCCACTCCTGTCCAATGGGTTGCGATCGTTCCCGGGTAATCTTGGGGGCGGAACAAAAAAACTTCGGAAATTCGCGCTTCGGGGCTTGACAAGTGGGGACGAGGGGGTCAAACTGCTCAGCGAAGCTGTGGTCTGGATGTCCAGACTCGGCTTGGGCGACCAGGCGACCAGGCAACTTGCGGGACGGGGTTCCGGGAAGAGATAGTTTCACGACCCCTTTACACGGGCGGCGTGCTGCCCGGTACAAGGGCTTCTGCCGTGAAGATTTCGGCGCACCGCCACGGGCGAGGTTGAATTCCCTGCCCCTGCGGCGTTTCGGCATCCAAGCGTGCTTCCCGATTCTCGGAGCAGGGCTGGTGGGGTTGTTACGTTCCGATGTTGTCGCCGGCGAAACCGAGGTTGACGCCTTTCGATCATTTGTAACGTCGCCACCGCAAGTCGTGGGCATGGCGCTGGAAGTTTCGTATTCCACAAGCCTGATTGGCGCTTCTCCTCAGTATAATCATCCCACACTTCAATCAAACGCTCGGTTCCTGCGCAACGGGGCAAGTCAGGAAGGGGCGCTTGACCCGCTGGAACAAACCGATCCCTCACTTATGATTCGGGGTTGCTGGGACAACCACGGCTGGATGATCTCACGTTATGACGCCAATACGGCAAGCCAAACTCTCAACGGCCTTTCTCAACAATCCGCCATGGGCCCCCTCCGTTTCCTGAGGATTTGGCAGAGCAGGCCCCGATTCCGGCCTTCGGTGGGATGGCAGCAACTTCGTTTGATCTTTCAAAAATTCCGTATATGCCAGAGTTCACCTTACAAAACAGTGCACGAAGCAGCCTGAATCCGCAGCGAGCCAATAGGGTTCTGGCTGCGGCGGCGGCGATTCTCCTGACGACGGCAATCCTGAAACTAATTGCCCTGCTTAGGCCGCCCGCGGGGCGAATCACGGCGGATGCTGTCATCTATTTTCTTACCAAGAGGGAAGTGGCGCTGTTGGCGGGCATATCGGAGCTGTTGCTGGCATACGTGCTTATTGCGTGGACTTGCGTGTACAGCCGCGTTTACCTGCTCTGGATGTTTTGCCTCTGTGCGATCGTCTATCATGTAGGGGCAGCCATGCTGCCAGCCGCGGCCGGTTGTTCCTGTCTGGGCCTGGCGGAGACATGGATGGGCAGCTCCCGATCCGAGTTGCTTTCGCTGTTGCTCCTCCTGGTCCTTGTCGGACTGGGCGCGCTGGCGCTTCGAAATGGCGCCGGCCTCGCCGTGGATTCCACCATGGCGGCTCGCGGCAAGCTATTCTTCCTGGGGTTTGCAATCATTCTCGTTCCCATCAAAGAGGGGCAGGCCGCCTCTGTGGCAGTCACGGGCGTCTTCAGCTATGTGCCGGAGGAAGGCCAGTCCGTCGAGAAGCCTTTCACTGCGCAGCTCGACCGCGAGGCTTTGCTTTTAAAACACCAAACACCGAACGCGGGTCCTTATGTGCCTAGCGGGCCCTGCGACATAATTACCCGAATCGATCTTGAGACGATCACGAGTCACAAGAAATGCCAGGGCCTAACCATGGAGACGGTTCGGCTGGATGATGCCAGGTTTGCTTATGAGCTCGGCAATTGCGGGGCGACCTTATCGACGGCGGTGTTTCTCACTTTGAAGTTGCAAGCGCTTTTCCCCGACGGCGAGCTGCGCGGTGAGCGCAGACTGGCTCCCACCCAAGCAACGATCGGGCTGCCCTTTTCGCTCGTGACCATAGGGAGATGGAGATACGAAGGAGACAATGCTGACCGGCAACTGCGGTGCGACGTTATCGTGGATGCAGAGTTGCTTCGTTCCTGGCCTTCTTCACCCTTGTTGTTGGAAGAACTGTTAGTCGACGAGGAACGAATGCGCCATGAGCGGTTCATGCTGGAAAGATATAAGCCGGGAATGGTCATCGAGAGACTCAGATG
>JAGHDA010000289.1 GCA_021160185.1 Verrucomicrobiota bacterium | reverse complement strand
GTACACCGACGCCCGAATCCCCCTCGCCTTGGGCAAAGACGTCTACGGCCGCCCCATCATCGCCGACCTGGCCGAGATGCCCCATCTGCTCATCGCCGGCAGCACCGGCTCGGGCAAGTCGGTTTCCATCAACGCCATCATCGCCTCGCTCCTTTACCGGTTCAGCCCGGACGAATTGCGGTTCGTGATGATCGACCCCAAGGTCGTCGAGCTGCAGCATTACAATTCCTTGCCGCATCTGGTGGCGCCGGTGGTGACCGACCCGAAGAAGGTGATCCTCGCCCTCCGGTGGGTGGTGAGCGAGATGGAAAAACGCTACCAGATCTTCGCCAAAGTCGGGGTGCGGAACATCCATTCTTTCAACGAGAGGCCGCGCGCCGAGCCGCCGCCGCCCGAGCCGAAGCCCGCCGCCCAGGAAAAGGAGGAAAGCGGCGAGGGGTTCGCGGTGGAAGTGGATCAGGAGATTACCGTGCCGCGGGACGAGGAGATCGAGATCCCCGACAAGCTCAGCTACATCGTGGTGATCATTGACGAGCTGGCCGACCTGATGCTCGTTGCGCCGGCGGATGTGGAAATGGCCATTGCCCGAATCACCCAGATGGCCCGGGCGGCCGGCATCCATTGCATCATCGCCACCCAGCGGCCCAGCGTGGACGTCATCACCGGCGTCATCAAAGCCAACATCCCCTGCCGCATCGCTTTTCAGGTGGCCTCCAAGGTGGATTCGCGCACCATCCTGGACGCCATGGGCGCGGACAAGCTGCTCGGCAAGGGGGACATGCTCTACTTGCCGCCCGGATCGGCCACGCTCATCCGCGCCCAAGGCGCCTTTGTCACCGACAAGGAAATCGAGAAACTGGTCGAGTTCATCGCCCATCAGGGCGAACCCAGCTACGATCTGGAAATCCATCAGCAACTCTCCCAACCCGTCTCCGCGATCGAGCGGGAAGAGCGCGGCGGCGCGGACGAAGAGCTGGTCCAAAAAGCCATCGAAGTCATCCGCAGCGAGCAAAAAGCCAGCGTTTCCCTTCTCCAACGCCGGCTGGGCATCGGGTATCCGCGGGCGGCTCGGTTGATGGACGAGTTGGAAAGCCGCGGCATCGTCGGCCCCAGCAAGGGCGCCGAGCCCCGGGACATCCTCATCGACCTGGACGCCCAGCCCGGCGGCCCGCCGCCCGAGGAGCCTGAGGAGGGCAAAGGCGATTAATCCGCGGCTTTGCCGGCGCGCGTCGTTGCGCCTCGGGCAGGGCAGGGTAGACTGGAGGCGTGATTCGGTGCGTGATTTTCGATTGGTCCGGCACCCTGGTTAACGACCTTCCTGCGGTGTGGGAGGCGACGAATGCCGTGTTTCGCCGAGCGGGCGCGCCGGAGCTGACCCTGGATGAGTTCCGACGCGAGTTCTGCCTGCCTTTCGTCCGTTTCTACAAGCGCCGCCTCTCGCATGTCGACATGGCGCAGTTGGAAGAGTGGTTTCACGACGCGTTCCGCCGGGTCCAGGCGAAGATCCGACCGATCCCGCGCGCCAGGGAGTTTGTCGAATTTTGCCGCCGGAGAGGGGCGAAGACCCTCCTGCTCAGCAGCGCGCCCCCGGCGCATTTCGAAGACCAGGCGCGAGCGGCCGGCTTTGAGGGGCTCCTCGATCATTGTTACGTCGGGGTGCGGGACAAACGGGACCGGATCGGCCGGATCCTCAAGGAACACAACGCCAAGCCTTCGGAAACGATGTTTGTGGGAGACATGGAGCACGACATCGAAACCGCCCGCGCCGGCGGGGTGTGCGCCTGCGCAGTCCTCACCGGTTACAACCACACCGATCAACTTGTAGCCGCCCGGCCGGACTTGATCGTGGAGCACCTGGGCGAGTTGCAGCAACTCCTGGATCAGGCCGACATGGACTTCGAGCGGGCGCGCGCGCTTCATCAAAGCAAGAGGGCCTCCGGCATGGGAGCAGGAAGCCGTCCCGATCCGTCGGATCCGGCCTGAAGGGGCCTCGGCGAGAAGATCAACCGGCGTTCCCGGCGGCTTTTGGCGGGCGCCTCCGTTGGAATCGCGCGGGAAGGCAGGCTTGCAACCTGCTTGTCGGCAAGGCGTTATGAAGCGGGGCTTTCTCCGCTCGACCGCCTCTCCCTTTCCCAAAGCCGCTTTTTCGGGTAGTTTACAGTCGGCCGTATGGACATTGTCAGGATCGCAGATTTGGAGGTGGCGTATCGGGTGGGGGTTACGGAGGAAGAAAAGGCCAAACCCCAGCGACTCTTGGTGTCGGTGGACATGTGCCAGAGCCTGGACCGCGCGGTGGCCACGGACAAACTGGAGGATACGGTGGACTATGGGGAGGTCTGCCGGTGGTTGATGTCGTTCGGCGAAGAGAAGAGCTGGAATCTGATCGAGAAGTTGGCCGGAGAGATTTGCGAGCAGCTTCTCCAACGGTTTCAACTTCGCCGGGTGCGTGTGGAGGTGAAGAAATTTCTGATCCGCGAGGCGCGCTATGTGTCTGTGACGGTGGAGCGCGAGGCATAGAAGACCCGAGGCGCGGCGGATTCGGCCGCCTCGCGAGGGGCAAAAGGGGATTGCCCTCGAATGCCAAAGAGAGTATCTCTCGCCTCGAAACCGATGGCGTTGTTGCGGCGCAAGCGGAAAGGGGATCACAGGTATTACCTGCTCCCCGGGATGGGACGATCCAACCGTCGGCATCGACGGCGGGTGAAAGCGGCCGCGATCATTTTTGGGTTGGTCGTCTCGATTCTGTTCGCCCTGCTCATCTATCTTTGGCAGAAGCCTTATTAAGAGAGGCGGCCTGGCGTGTTTTTGCGCGCCGGAGCGCATTCTACAATTGACATTGGAGTTTCCTCTTCAGTGAATGAGGGAAGGTGCGTCATTGTTCGCATCGGTTGTTGAGCGGAGGAGTGGAAAAAGGAGCAACCTAAGAAGGCAGTTATGGCAAAAGCAGCAAAAAAACCTAAATACGTCTATCAGTTCGGCGGCGGCAAAGCCGACGGGAATGAGTCGATGAAGGACCTGTTGGGCGGCAAGGGCGCCAACCTGGCCGAGATGGCCGGGCATCCGGATTTGCGCCTGCCGGTCCCTCCGGGCTTTACCATCACCACCGAAGTCTGCACCTACTACTACGACCACGGGCGCAAATATCCCCGCGAGCTCAAAGGCCAGGTGGCCGAGGCGCTTGCCAAGGTGGAAAAGCTGGCGGGCAGGAAATTCGGCGACAAGGAGAATCCGCTGCTGGTTTCGGTCCGCTCCGGCGCGCGCAAGTCGATGCCGGGCATGATGGAAACGGTCCTCAACGTGGGGTTGACCGAGGGCACGCTGCCAGGGCTGATCAAGCAGACCAACAATCCGCGGTTCGCCTACGACGCCTATCGGCGGCTGATCATGATGTATTCGGACGTGGTGATGGAAAAAGCCGGCGGCAAAGAGCCCGCCGAGGGCAAGGGCATCCGGCGCATCCTTGATGAGCGGCTCGGCCAGGTCAAGGAGGCCAAGGGGTGCGCCTCGGACACGGACCTGACCGTGGAGGACTTGCAGGCGTTGGTCGAGGAGTTCAAGAGCCTGGTCGAGAAACACTTGGGCGAGCCGTTCCCGGACGATCCCCAAGAGCAGCTCTGGGGGGCGATCGGCGCGGTCTTTGCCAGTTGGATGGGCAAGCGCGCCGTCGAGTACCGCCGCATCGAGAAAATCCCCGACGAGTGGGGCACGGCGGTCAACGTCCAGACCATGGTTTTCGGCAACATGGGCGAGGACAGCGCCACCGGCGTGGGCTTCACCCGCAACCCGGCCACCGGCGAGAACATCTTCTACGGCGAGTATCTGATCAACGCCCAGGGCGAGGACGTGGTGGCCGGCATTCGCACGCCGGCGCCGATCAACGAGGCCTCCGCCAATGAGCAGAGCAAACACCTGCCCACGCTCAAGCAGCTCATGCCCCAGGTCTACAAGCAGCTCGAAGACATCCGCAATCGGCTCGAGCGGCATTACAAGGACATGATGGACATCGAGTTCACCATCGAGCGGGGCAAGCTCTACATGCTCCAATGCCGCGTGGGCAAGCGCAACGGCGCGGCCGCGGTCCGGATGGCGATGGACATGCACCGGGAGCGGCTGATCGACGCGGACACCGCCCTCATGCGCGTGGGGCCCAACCAGCTCGTGGAGCTGCTTCTGCCGATGCTCGATCCGAAGGCCGAAGCCGCCGCCAAGCCGATCGCCAAGGGCCTGCCCGCCGGCCCCGGCGGCGCGGTCGGCCGCGTCGTCTTCACCTCCCAGGAGGCCGTGGAATGGGCCGAGCGCGGCGAGCAGGTTATCCTCGTCCGCGAGGAAACCAATCCGGAGGACGTGGACGGCATGCACAAGGCCGAGGCGATCCTGACCGCCAAGGGCGGCATGACCTCCCACGCGGCGCTGGTCGCCCGCGGTTGGGGCAAATGCTGCATCGTGGGCTCCGGCGACCTGGAGATCGACGAGGAAAACAAGATCCTTCGAACCAAGAATGGCGACGAGCTGAAGGAAGGGGACTGGATCAGCCTCAACGGCACCAAGGGCCTGGTGTACGATGGGAAACTGCCGCTGGTCTACCCCGACCTCGAGCACAATAAGCACTACACCCAGTTGATGCGCCTGGTGGACAGGACGCGGACCCTCAAAGTCCGGACCAACGCCGACACCCCCAAGGACGCCGAGCAGGCGGTCAAGTTCGGCGCCGAAGGCATCGGGCTGTTCCGCACCGAGCACATGTTTTACGGCGAAGGGAGCGAGAAGCCGCTGTTCATCCTTCGCAAGATGATCATGAGCGAGACCGAGGAGGAGCGGCGCGCCGCTCTGGACGAGCTGTTCCCCTTCATCAAGAACGACGTGAAGGCCACTCTCGAAGTCATGGCCGGCAAGCCGGTCACCATCCGTCTCCTGGACCCGCCGCTTCACGAGTTTGTGCCCCACGACGAGGAAAGACTCGACGCCTTGGCCAAGGAGCTGGGCGTCGATCGGGAAGAGCTGGAACGCCGGGCCGAGGCCCTCCGCGAGAACAACCCGATGCTCGGCCACCGCGGCGTCCGGTTGGGCGTGACCTTCCCCGAGATCACCGAAACGCAGGTCCGCGCCATCCTCGAGGCGACGGC
>JAGHDA010000069.1 GCA_021160185.1 Verrucomicrobiota bacterium | reverse complement strand
GTGCGGAGGCAAGGTCACGTCAGGCGGGAAATCGAAATCCACTCCGCCCCGGAGCCGCCAGGTGTTGGTCGGCGCGTTCGGGTCGAACAACGGCTGTTCGCGGTCGGTGAGGTTGGCAATCTCGATGAACTCGTCCCGGGTGTTGTTTTGATTTTCGAAGACGGGCGCGGGTTGGAACATGATTTCGCTTATCACGACCGGCCCGAGGCGGGGGCCCAGGTTGGGTTCGCCGGGCGTGAAGGCCCATTGGGCGACAAAGTGTTCCCGGCCCGCGCTGTCCGTCCAGCGGCCGAAAGAGACGCCGCGGGCGGCCGCGCCGAATCGGAACCCATGCACATAGCCGGTCAGCCGCCCCTCCGCGTCCGCCGAGAAGAGAAACAACCCGTCGCCGTCGGCGTTCAGGCCGAAGCCGCGCGGCCCCGCGCCGAATTCTTCCTCGGTAAGCGTGAGGAAGCTTCCGGGAGCGATCACCGTCCCGGCTGGAAAACGATATTTGGCCGGAGAATCGAAGTCGTCGGTAAGGAGCCAGCCGCTGATGTCCGCGGGCTCGGAGCCGAGGTTGCGCAGTTCGACGGCGTCCGACTCTCCCTGCTCGGGGCGTGTGAGAGCCTCGTTGATCACAACCGGCGGCGCGGGCGGGAGAGGCTCGCCCGGCGCTCCCGGCGAGCCCAGGAGGGGGCCGGCGGCTCGCCATTGTTCGCGCGAGGACCACGCCTCGGGCGGCGCGTTCAGATCCACAGCTTCCAGCGAAAAGCCGCATCCGTCGACGATGGGGAACCAATCGCCGTCGTAGCGGAAATCGAGAATGGGCTCTTGGAGAGGGCCGCGGAGGACGATCCGGTCGCCCGCGTTGTCCAATCGGCCGGTGAACGCGCCCGCCGCCGGCGCGTCGGGCCCGTAGCGGGCCGCAAAGGCCTCGATGTTGGCCGCCACCGTCGTCCGGCCGCCGGGCGGGAGCAAGAGGTCGGAGGCGAAGGTGAAATCGATCCCGCCGGAAATGGTGAAGCCTTTGAGGTTGAGCGGTTCGGAGCCGATGTTGACCAGTTCCAGGTACTCAAAATCGGCCGGGCTCCACGGGCCGTCTTCGGACGTGGCGGCGGGGTGGCACATGATCTCCGAGATTCTGAGAGGGGGAACGGCGACGACATAAGTGGCGGCGACTGGGCCGGACCAATGTGTGGAGATGGGCGGGTTGTTGGGGCCGGTCAGGTTCGAGTGGTTGAGGTTGTAGCATCGAGCCACGAGCCGGACGTTTGTGCGGATGGTCAAGCCCAAGGGGCCGTCGGCGGCCAGCGCGGCGGGCGAGACGGCGCCGCCGGGAAGGCGCGGATCGGTTCCGTCAAGCGTATAGTAGATTCGTGTGCCCCACTTGGCGGCGGGGGTGATGACGACCCGGAAGCCTTCGGGCACGACGCCGCCGGGAGCGCTCAGGGCGGGACGATCCAGGAAGTTGGTGTCCATGAAGTTCACCCGGTCGGCCAGCCAGTCCTTGAGCATACGGATCTCGGCGTCGTAGCTGCCGCCGCGGGGGCGGTGTCTGGACCAGCGGACAACCTCCCGTTGCTGGGCTTCACGAACCTGGCTGGTGAGTTCATCGACCAAGGCATAGAGGTTTTCCAGGGAGAAGGCGCCTTCGCGCAGCTCCTGATAGCGGTCCACATAGGCCTGCCAGAAATCGGGGTCTTGAAACAGGCGTCCCCACCAGGGGTAGTTGAAGAAATCGGTGCCGAGATCGCCAACCTGCGAGCGCCAGACCCGCGGGTTGGCGTCGCGCCCGTCGGTCGAGTTGAGCGCCCGATCGAAGTCCCACAAAGGACCGAACTCGATCGGCCGATTGCGGGGCTTGTAGAAGTAAGCGCTCAGCCGGAGGGCGTCGACATTGAACATGAGCACGTTGAGCAGATGGTGATCAATCCACGAAGGCACGTCGATGTAAGGGCGATAGCCGCGGACCGGGTCGGTGAAGTTCGGGCTATTGAGCGCGCGGCCGAAATCTTCGATGTAGTTCCGGATGTAGTTCCGCTGGGGCTGGCGCTCCGGCAACTCCATTTCGGGTCCCTTGGGGTATTCGTAGATGATCGTTTGACCGGCGGCGTTGAAGGTGCGGTCGCTGGGGTCGTTGGCGCGGTCAATCTTGAGCAGATAGCCGCCGGTGACCTCGGGCGGTTCGGTGTGCTCCGGGGCGAGACGCTCGATGTCCACGCGGTGGGGCGAACGCTTGATCTTTTCCTCGATCACGTAGACGCCCATGTAATTGGCGGAACTGACCGGCCCCCCCTGGGTGTTGACATAGACCTCCGCGAAGCGCGTTCGGGGCGAATAACGGCCGATCTGGCGGCTGAGCGCATGGGCGAAGGGGTTGTGGATGAGGATCGGCTCAAAGTTGTTGGGCGCATAGAAGACCCAATCCGACTCCGGCGGCATGCCCAGCAGAGGAGCGTCGCGGTCCTGGTCGGCCTCGTCCCAGATTTCGACTGAGTAGGAAGACTTGGGATACCACTGGGTGCTGGAGCCGCGGAGGTTGATGCCGACGCGGGCTTCGAAATCGGGGGCGTTGGTCAGGGAGCTCCGGCCGTCAGCGGTCGGCTCGAAAACGAGCATGACGGCCGGTTGGTCGGTGTTGGCGGGGACGCCGCCGGCGCCGAAGTTGTGGAGGACCACCATCGGAAGGTCGGAGCTGGCGTTGTACACAGAGGCTGCCAAGGGCACATAGGCTTCGCTCCGGACGTCTCCAGGCAGCAGTCCGGCCACATAGGCCCGGGCGCGAATCAACGTGGGCGCATCGATCTGAATCGGTCCGGTGTAGAGCGCGGAACCGGCATCCGGCACGGAGCCGTCCGTCGTATAACGGATTTGGGCCGCAGGGGCCGCAGTGGCCAGCTCCACCGAGAGCGACCCGGTGAACGTGCCGCCCGGCGGCGAGAAGGTCACCGGCGGCGCGAAGCCGGGGCCGCCCTGGCTGTTGGGCGCGCCGGGGGTGGGTTCCGGAAAATAGCCGGTGACCGAGGCGTTGAACCGATCCCGGCCGTAGGAAACGTCCTCCCGCTGCTCAGGGTAGAAGCGGAATTCGGAGACGACTTTGCCGTCCACGTCCGTCAGCGCCAGGTAACCGCCCTCCCGAGCGAGGCGGAAATTGGTGTGGTAGGGGCCGGGCGGTTGGCGGCGGTCCTTGCCCGAGGCGTAGATGAGGCGGTAATCGCCCGGGGCCAGCACGAGCGAAGGCAAGGTCCAGAGGGTGAGGTTGTTGGTTCGGTCGGTCAGATGCCACCCGGACAGGTCCACCGTGACATCGCCGGCGTTGTGCAGCTCGATCCAATCGACCGGGTCGCCGTCCTCGTCCCGGAGGGTTTCATCGTTATCGGCCATGAATTCGCTGATGATGATGCCGGGAGGGGGGGCGTTCGGATCGAGGGTGTAGCTCCACTGGCCGCCGGCGAAGGGGTGCGGTGTGCCGGCCCGGTCGGTGATGCCATGGTCGGTCGCCCAAGCCACTTCGACCGTGCCGGAGGCGGGCTCGGGGAAATGAAAAACGTACTGCCGCTCGGAGAAAGCCTCCAGCTCAGTGGCCGGTTGCCCGTTGACGAGCAGGTCGGCGGCATCGACGCCGGTGACCGGCTCGTTGAACAGCACCTCGATGGAGCGGAGGCTGCGCACCAGCGCGCCAGCCGGAGGCAGCAGCCGTTCGACCACCGGCGGGGCGAGGTCGGCCGTGTAGTCGAGCCGGACGTTGATGCCGAAATCGCTGCTGCCGCTGATGGAGGCATTGAACGCCTGGACGGCTAGCACGTTGAGGCCGGGCCGGAGCACATCCGCCGGGTTGGCGATCTCGAAGGTCTGGAAGGGGATCGGCTCGGGCAACGCCGGCAGAGCCGTGCCGTCGACGCGCGGTTCGCCGTCGGGCATGTTGAACCGGGCGACCTCGACGCCGTTGATCCAAGCGACGAAGCCGTCGTCGCTGTGCGCGCCAAGGGTCAACGTCTCGATATCCGCGGGGTTGGCGACCTGGAAGGTCCGGCGCATGAAAATGCAGGTGTAACCGCCGCGCATATCCGGCAATTCAGTGCCGGGAGAGGAAAGCCGTTCCCCGTACCAGAAAGGGGCGGGGCCGATCGCCCAGCTTGAGTCGTCGAAATCGACCTGACGCCAGGCGGTCGTGTCCGGTTGCGACGCCTCGGTCAGTCCCTTCAGCCACCGCCATTCCGAGTCCAGCGGGATCAACGTCGCCGCGCGCGCCTTCGGACCGGCCGTCCCCGCCGCCGCGAGGAGAAGACCGCCGCAAACGATTCCGAGCTTCCGCATCATAGTTTCTTTCAGCAACAAACAGACCATTTCGGACGCGGAGTATAAAGCGTTCGAGGCGGCTCGTCCGCTGAAATCCGCTTCGCAAGCCTCGGGGCTTCCGTCGGAATCCCTTCGCGCGAGAGAGGAGAGGGCCGCTTTGGAGTGGAGGTTCCGGAAAGATCTGGCCGCTCCGGAGGGCTCCAGCTCCGGCTGTGGGCGGGAAGCAAGGGTCTTCCTCAGCCGCGTTGGAGCGCGTCCGCCACAAACACTGCCAGCATGGCCAAGGCGCAGGCCAGCTTGCCCGCCGCCCCGAGCGCCAGGCCCAGCGTCGCGCCCAGGCCCGCTTTGCCCGCTTCGCGCAGCTTGCGCCCGCCCGCCAGTTCGAGGAGGACCGCGCCCAGGAACGCTCCGGCGGCCAGGCCGAGCAACCCGAAGAAACATCCGATCAACGCCCCCAAGCTCGCGCCCAGGACGCCCCGCCATCCGGCGCCGAACCGCCGCGCCCCCAACGCTCCGCCCAGGTAGTCCAAGGCGATTGAAAGG
>JAGHDA010000326.1 GCA_021160185.1 Verrucomicrobiota bacterium | reverse complement strand
CCTTGGAGCAGAGCCTGGAAAGAACCCTCCCGTGGGATGTGCGCCAGTGGGCGGTGGCGACGAACCGCATCCGGCGGGCGGGTTCGTGGGCTCAAGATCGGAGCCGCCGCGCGTTTCGGGCGATCCGGCGCAAGGCGCTCGGCGCGCCCGCCGCCGAGACGGAGGCTTCGGGCCAGGGAAAGGCCGCCGCGACGCGCCGACTCCAGGAGCGGCTGGCGGAGGCGCTTTCTCTGTGGTCCCGAAACCCTCTGGGGGAGGAGTCCGCAAGCGCGGAGCGGGACCCGCGATGGTTCCTGGACGAGCCCCGCGCGGAGCGGCTCGCCGCGCGCGTCCTGGACCGGCTTCGCAGTCTGAGCGAAGAGCGGGCGCGAGTTGTGCCTTTGGAGGAATTGGACGAGGCCGCGCGCGCGGCGTGGGAAAGCCTCGGTCTGGAACGGAGAGTCCTTCGCCATGTCGCCCCGCCGTTGCTGTTCGTCCTCAGCGTGGCGGCCGCGGTGAGCCTGCCGGGATTGGGGCCGGGCATCCTGACTTTGAAAGAGCTGTTTGCCGGGACCGCTTTGGCGGGCGGGGTGGGGCTTCACCTGGCCAAGTCGCTCGACGCCCGTGTCAAAAAGTGGTTCGGACCCAATTTCCTCGCTGCGCTGGCGGCGCAAGAGGCGGGGCTTCCTTTGGAGATGATGGATTTGCCTAAGGAACTGCGGGATCTTCTGGCCGCTCCAGAAGGCGTTTCGGCTCCCTCTCCCCTCGGCGGGTGGCGATGGCGCCTGTTTCGCGAGGCTGCGAGCCGGCGGATCGAACAGGAGCTGCTGGCTTTTTCCGGATGACCGCGGCCCGCGGCGCGCCGGGGAACGGGGCGGCGCTTGAGGTCGCTTCGTGTTTTTTTCGTTCCGGTTTTCCGGGGGCTCGGGCATCCTGGCGCCATGGCAGTGGAGGGAATGATTGGCTTTTTGGGCGCGGGGAAGATGGCCGGCGCGCTGGCGGCCGGCTGGCTGGAAGCGGGCCTGGTCGAGCCGCGGCAGATTCTCGCGGCGGATCCCAGTCCGGAAGCGAGGGAGGCCTTTTCCCGTCGGACCGGGGCGGTTGCGGTGGAAGACAACGCGGAGGTTGCGCGCCAGGTTGAGACGATCGTCGTGGCGGTCAAGCCGAACCAGGCGGAGCCCGCTTTGCAGAAACTGCGGGGAGAAATCAAAGACGCTCACCGGCTTGTTTCGATCGCGGCGGGGGTTTCCACCGCAAGGATTGAAAAGGCGCTTTTCGACGGGGTGCGGGTGGTGCGCGTCATGCCCAACACGCCGGCCCTGGTGGGCGCGATGGCCGGGGCGTACGCCTTGGGCCGATGGGCCAAGCCGGAGGACGCGGCGTTGGCTCGGGAGCTTTTCTCGGCGCTGGGCGTTGTGTTCGAAGTGGAAGAGGGGTTGATGGACGCGGTGACCGGGTTGAGCGGAAGCGGCCCGGCGTTTGTGTATCTTGTGATCGAAGCGCTGGCGGACGGCGGCGTGGCCGTGGGACTGCCGCGTTCGATCGCCCGCGAGCTGGCGGCGCACACCGTGCTCGGCGCGGCGAAAATGGTCGCCGAGACCGGGGAGCATCCGGGGGAGTTGAAAGACGCCGTGGCCAGTCCGGGCGGCACGACCATCGCCGGCTTGCGCGAGTTGGAGGGGCGGGGAGTGCGGGCGGCGTTGATGGAAGCGGTCGTCCGGGCCGCCCGTCGATCCGAGGAACTGGGCGCGAGCTGAGCGCCTGAAGCCGATCGCCGAAAGCCTATGAGCCTGCCGCCGCCTTCGCCGAAACAGGCCAAGATCATCTGGGCCGCCCTTACGGGATTGGCTTGGGGCGCAATCGTCTTCCTCCTGGGCTTGCTGGTTTGGGGCGTGGGGCGGGCCCTGGATCTCCTTGCGCCGGTGCTGTGGCCTTTGGCGGTCGCGGGCGTGGTCGCGTACCTTCTGGATCCTGTAGTGGACGCTTTGGAGCGTTGGGGGTTGCGGCGCAGCTACGCCATTCTGACGGTGTTCTTCTTGGGGTTCCTGGTTCTCACGGGCGTTTTCGCCAGCGTGGTTCCCCGCGTGGCGGTTGAGGCGCGGGAGTTCACGGCGCGGATCCCCGACTACGCCCGGCGCGTGGAGGAGCGCATCGAGCGCTGGTCGAAGGAGCCGCCCGGGCCGCTCCGATGGTTTTTGGAGTGGGAAGCGTCCTCCAAGCCGGAAGGTTCGGCCGCGAAAGGCGCTCCGGCCCAAGGCGGCGGCGCTTTGCCGGCCTCCGGATCAGCCTCCAATGAGGCGGCGAGGGCGGCTCCGGCCGGCGAGACGGCCGCCGCGCCGGCTCCGGCGGCCAAGCCCGGCGCGTGGCGTCGCGCGTGGGATTCGCAAACCCTTCAGTCTGCCGCGGGCTGGCTGGTCGGACTTTTGGCGCGCGCGGGCGAGTGGTTTTTAGGACGCTTGGGGCGGGTTGCCTCTTGGTTCGGCATTCTGGCCGGCATGGCTCTGGCCCCGATTTACACTTTTTACTTCCTCCTGGAGAAGCGGGCGATCGCTTCGGGGTGGACGCGCTATCTGCCGGTGACCCAGTCTCGATTCAAGGATGAGCTGGTCTTTGTGATCCGATCGATCAACAACTACCTGATCGCCTTTTTCCGGGGCCAGGTGCTGGTGGGGGTGTGCGACGGGATTCTCTACACGGTCGGTTTCGCCCTGGTCGGCGTCCCCTATGCGCTTCTTATCGGGTTCTTCGCGGTTTTCCTGACGATCATTCCTTACATCGGGGCGATCCTCATCTGCGGCGCGGCGTTTGTGATCGCCCTGCTCCAGTTCGGAGATTGGCTCCATCCGGCCCTTGTGTTGGCGGTTTTCGCCCTTGTGCAGGCGCTGGAGGGCTATGTCATTCAGCCGCGCATCCTGGGCGATCGGGTGGGGCTGCATCCGTTGACTATCATCGTGGCGGTAATGACGGGAACCACCCTTTTCGGCGGCGTGCTGGGCGGCGTCCTGGCCATTCCGCTGACGGCCGCTTTGCGGGTGATCATGTTCCGCTACGTGTGGCGCGAGCCGGGGCGGCGTCGGGCTCGAACCGGCGCGCGGAGCCGTCGCCGCAAGCCGCGTCCGCGGAGCCGTTCCCAGGGCGGCTCTCGCGAGAGCGACCGCGGCAAGGGCGCGTCGGCGTGAGGCGCGCCCCGCAAGCCGCCGCAGGCGGCGGGAAAGACCTTTTCCGTGGCTGTTGAAATGTCGGGGTCGCGAGGGGCCGCGCGGCTTGAGGCTTGTCAAGCGGCGCGGCGGCTCGCTACGCTCGCTGCGAACGAGAAGCCGGAAGAAAGGAAGCGAAGGTATGCGAAAACGAGCCAAGTTGCCCAAGAAGGAGTTTTTCAAAGGGAT
>JAGHDA010000240.1 GCA_021160185.1 Verrucomicrobiota bacterium | reverse complement strand
GATATGCCCGGCGTGGGCAAAGACGGGATCGAGGTCCTGCTCGAGGGCAACGAGTTGACCATCGTGGGCCGGCGGTCTCAAGAAAAAGAGGAGGGGCAGTACCTTATCCGCGAGTCGCGGCCCCGGAACTATCGTCGGACTTTCGTGCTGGATCCGGAGATTGACACATCTCGGATCAAGGCTCGCATCGAGCAGGGCGTCCTCACGATCCACCTGCCCAAGGCCGACGCGGTGAAGCCGCGCCGGATTGAGATCTCCGGCTGAGCGCGCCGCGAGGTTTCCGGCCGCGGCAGGCCGCCGCAAGGAGGCGGCCTGCCTTTTTTGCGTCCGGCGCCCGCTTCCCGCGGATGAGAGGGTATGAAAGGTTGCCTCCGGGAGTTCGAAACGGGAAACTCGATCCTCGGCAGGCCATTCCCTCGAGGGGGGAAGAGGACCTCCGCAACAAACGCAAAGCGCCATGACAGCCGCTAAAGAACCCGGCGCCGCCCAAGCCGGTCCGCTGCATCCCGCGGATCTCGCCGACCATCTCCAAGCGCTCTCCGCCGAAGAAGCAGCCCGCGTGTTGAAGGAAACGCCGCTCGAAAAGGCGGCGGCGGCGTTGGCCGAAATGGATACGGAAGCGGCCCGGAGCGTGCTCGAACATTTCGAGCCGAAGCAACTAGCCACGCTTCTTCAGCGCCTGCCGTCCCATCTGGCCGCCGATCTGGCCGGCTTGCTGGACACTCCCGAGCAAACCGCCGTGCTGGGGCTGCTTCCCTCAGAGGAATCCTCCGATGTCCGAAGCCTTCTTCAATACCCCCCGGACGCTGCCGGCGGCATCATGAGCAAGAGCTTCATCAGCCTTCGAGCCGACCAGATGGCGGAAGAGGCTCTGCGCGACCTTCAGCGCCGCCCCAAGCCGGGCGAATCGGACATCTCCTATCTCTACGTGACGGACGCGGAGAACCGGCTGGTCGGCGTGGTTCCGCTGCGTTCCCTGGTGTTCGCTTCCCCCGGGCAACGCGTGGGCGAGATCATGAGCCGGGAGGTCCGCGCCATCCGCGCCGACGCGGACAGGGAGGAGCTGGCCCGACAGTTCGAGCGCTACCATTTTCTTGCCCTGCCGGTGGTGGACGAAGAGGGCCGGCTGCTGGGCATTGTCAAGGCCAGCGACGCGCTGGAAGCCGCCAAGGACGAAGCCACCGAGGACATGCAGTTGATGGTGGGCTTGTCGGGCGAAGAGCACGTCACCACCCCGTGGCAACGCGCAGTTTCCCGGCGCCTCCCTTGGCTCTTGGTCAACCTGGGGACGGCCTTCCTGGCGGGCTGGGTCGTGGGCCTTTTTCAGGACACGATTGCGCGATGGACTGCGCTGGCGGTGTTCCTGCCCATCATTGCCGGGCAAGGGGGCAACGCCGGAATGCAAACGCTGACCATTATCGTGCGGGATCTGGCGACCGGCGATCTGCCGCCGGCGCTGGGCTGGCGCGCCTTGAGCAAGGAACTGCTGGTGGGCCTGTTGAACGGTCTGGCGATCGGGTTGGTGGTCGGCGTCATAGGTTGGCTATGGCAAGGAAACTGGCTTCTGGGCCTTGTGGCCGGCGCGGCTATGTTCCTGAACCTGGTTGCCGCCGCCTTCGCCGGCGTGTGCATCCCGTTGGGTCTTCGGCTCTTTCGGTTGGACCCCGCTCTTGCCTCAAGCATCTTTTTGACCACTGTCACCGATGTGGCGGGCTTTTTCTTCTTCCTTGGGCTGGCCGCCTTCGCCCTGAAATACTTCCACGTCTGAGCCGACCGGGCCTCCGCCGCTCGGGAGTCGCCAAGCTTCCTTAGCCTGGACGGGCCCAACCCCGTTCGAGCGCTTCGACCCGCCGTCTCAGCTCCTCCACTTCCTGCATGAGGGAAAGAATCAGACGCACTGCCGCAAGGCTGACGCCCAGCCGGGCGCGAAGCTCTTCGCCCAACCGCGCTGTGCGGATCGCCTCTTCAGTGAAGCGCCACACTCCCCAGGGCCGAAGCTCCACCGGGCGGATCAAGCCCCACTTGCAGTAGAAGAGAAAGGCCCGTCGCGTGGCGCCCGCCAGGGACGCGGCGGCGTCTAGATCGTACAACACATCCGGCTCGGCCATGAACCGGGCCGGCGTCTGGGAAACATGGAAACTCTCGCCTGTCATGAGCGTCTGGGATTAAACGTCGAAACAGCGGCCAATTTTTCCCACAGACGGCGTTCCTCCTCCGTCAAGCTCTTGGGCGTGTGGATGCGGACGGTGACGTAGAGGTCGCCGCGGCCGCCTCGGCGATCCGGCAGCCCGCGCCCCTTGAGGCGAAGCTGGCGGCCGCTGTCGGTTCCGGCCGGCACGCGCACCCGCAGCTTGCCTTCCAGGGAAGGGGCTTCGACCACGGCTCCCAATGCCGCCTCCCAAGGGGCCACGGGAAGTTCCGCGTACAGGTCCCGACCGCGCACCTCAAATTCCGGATGCTTTGCGAAGCGCACCCGCAGGTACAGATCGCCGGCCGCTCCGCCGCCTACGCCTTCCCCGCCCTTGCCGGGGACGCGGATCAACTGTCCCTCTTGCACGCCGGGCGGGATCCGCACCCGAAACTGTTCCTGCTCCGTTCGTCCGGTTCGGGGATTGACCCGTTGGAGGGTGACCATGCGCACCGAGCCCCCCATCGCTTCGTCGAGAGTGACAAGAATGTCCCCCTCGATGTCCTGGCCGCGCCGGGCCCGGGCCGCGCCGCCTCCGGCGGCTCCTCCCTCGAAGGCCGAGGCAGTCTCGCCGAAGCCCCACTCCCGAGCGCCGCCTCCGAAAAACTGTTCGAAGAAATCGCTGAACCCCGTGCCGCCGAAATGGAACTCGTAGCGCACTCCTCCGCCGCGGCCTGCGCGGCCGCCCGCGCCCCAACCGGGAGGAGGCTGGAAGCCGCCTTCCTTCCACGCCGCGCCCAATCGGTCATATTTGCGGCGCTTCTCCGGATCGCTCAGAACCTCATAGGCCTCGTTGATTTCCTTGAATTTTTCCTCGGCCTGGGGATCCCGCTTCGCGACGTCAGGATGGTAGCGGCGCGCCAGTTTCCGGAACGCCTTCTTGATCTCCTCCTGGCTCGCGTCGCGCGAAACCCCGAGGACTTGATAGTAATCTTTAAATTCCACGGCCATTGTCGCCGGCCCTTAATCTGCACGTCTGGAACCGCCTGCGCAATAACCCCTGCAAAGTTCCGGCTCGATCCGCCTGCGCGCCGGGCCGAATCGGAGAGGAGAATTCGAGTGGCTCCCGCCATCGGCTTTCCGTATAGTGGCCGCGCTATGCGATCAGGTTCCATTCCACGCTCTTCCCGAAATCGGAGTCGGACCGGAAGACTGAGGGCAAGTCTTCGGCTTTCGGCTCTTGCGGTTCTCTTTGCCGCGTTGGCTTCCGTTCCTTTGCGGCTACAAGGCGCGACCTCTTCCCCTCCTCCGCCAAAGGCCGCCCGCTCGGTGCATCTGTGGTGGCCCGCGCCGGAAGCGGTTTGCTTCTACAACGAGATCGTCGTCCGCCAATCCACGCCGGGCAGTTACTTTATGGTCTGCGGCTGGGACCGGGGCTACTGCGGCATCCAGGAGCTGGGGCGCGGGCGGAAAGTCTTTCTCTTTTCCGTTTGGGATCCGACCCGCGGCAACAACCCCAACGCCGTGCCGCGGGAAAAGCGCGTCGAGGTCCTCTACGCCGCGCCGGAGGCGCGCATCCGCCGATTCGGCGGCGAAGGCACCGGGGCGCAATGCATGTGGCCTTTTGCGTGGCAAACCAACCGAACCTATCGGATCTGCATCCGGGCTACGCCTGCCGGCGCGCGAACCGCTTACACCGCCTTCTTTTACCTTCCCGATCAGCGCCGATGGAAAGAGCTGGCGACCTTCCGCACCGAGAGCGGAGGCCGATTCCTCCGCGGTCTTTATTCGTTCGTCGAGGACTTCCGGCGCGACGGCCGGAGCGTGCATGAAACCCGCCTGGCGGAATTCGGCCACGGTTGGGTCCGGACGCTGGAAGGCAAATGGGTTCCCCTGACCAAAGCCCGTTTCACCGCTTCCAATTCGCGGTGGGAATCCAAAACAAACATCAACGCCGGAACGGTCAACGGACGGTTCTTTCTTGCCACCGGCGGCGACATCAAGATGGAGCGGCCGCTCCGAAGCGCGCTTGCCCTTCCCCAGGCGCAGCCTCGCCCTCCCGAGGATCTGATCCCCATCTCCATCGCCCGGGGGTATTACCTGCCCCTGATCGATCTAGCGGGGGAGACGGAGCGTCAGACAGTGGTGGACTACGAGCCGGGCCAATACCTGGGCCATCCTTCCGCCTGCCTGTTGGAAGACGGCAAGACCATCCTCTGCGTCTACCCCAAAGGGCACGGCCGCGGGGCCATCGTGTACAAACGGAGCCGGGACGGCGGGTTGACTTGGAGCGAGCGCCTGCCCACGCCTCCGAGCTGGGCCACCAGCAGGGAAACCCCCACGATCCACCGGACCTACGGTCCCCACGGCGAGAAATACGTGATCCTTTGGTCGGGCCTTTACCCCGCCCGTCTTGCCGTCTCGAAAGACGATGGAGCGACTTGGAGCGAACTGAAGCCCGCCGGCGAATGGGGCGGCATCGTGGTAATGGGCAGCGTAATCCCCCTGCGCCCCGGCCCGGGCCGTTACCTGGCCATGTTCCACGACGACGGTCGCTTCTTCCAGGCAAGGCCGCGCCCCCAGAACCCGCAGGTCATGACCGTGTACCAAACCTTTTCCGAGGACGGCGGACTGACCTGGTCGTTTCCCCAAGCGATCTGGAAAAGCTCTGCGGTTCATCTGTGCGAACCGTGCGTCATCCGCTCGCCCGACGGGCGGCAGCTTGCCGCGCTTTTCCGGGAGAACCGGCGGCGGCGCAACAGTTTTGTGATGTTCTCCGATGACGAAGGCCGCTCCTGGTCCGCGCCGCGGGAGCTGCCTGGAGCGCTCACCGGAGACCGGCATACGGCGGTCTACGCGCCCGACGGGCGCCTCTTTATCTCCTTCCGCGACACCACGCTTCAATCGCCCACCAAAGGCGACTGGGTGGCCTGGGTGGGAACTTACGAAGACATCGTCCGCGGCCGCGAGGGCCAATATCGGGTCCGGCTCATGGACAACAAGCACGCTTGGGACTGCGCCTATCCCGGGGTGGTCTTGCTGCCGGACGGCACGATCACGGCCGTAACCTATGGCCACTGGGTGGAGGAAGAGCCGCCTTTCATCGTGGCTGTCCGTCTGAAGCTGGAAGAGTTGGACGCGAAAGCCTGCGCCCCGTTCCCGGAGCTTCGGCCGGCGGATCACCGGCCCCTGCTGCGGCGCTACAAAGAGGCGCGGCGCTGAACGCCCGCCGACGCCGACCTCGACAGCCGGGCGCTTGGGCGCGGCCGCCCCGCCGGGGCGGCGCGCTTTACCGGCTGCGGTTTTCCTTCCTCCGCTTCCGGACGACGGCGTGGGTCGCGTAGCCGTAATAAAGCTCGGCGCATTCCATCAGGGTTTCCGAAAGGGTCGGGTGGGGGTGCGTCGAGAGCGCCAGGTCCCTCGCCGTCGCGCCCATTTCGATCGCCAGGACCCCCTCGGAGATCAGCTCTCCCGCGCCTCGGCCGACGATCCCCACTCCCAGGATGCGCTCGGTTTCCGGGTCGATGATCAGCTTGGTCATGCCGTCGGGCCGGTCCAAGGTCAGCGCTCTGCCGGAGGCGGCCCAAGGGAACTTGGCTACTTCGACGGGGATCTGTTTTTCCCTCGCTTCGGATTCGGTCAGCCCGCACCAGGCGATTTCCGGATCGGTGAAGACGACGGCCGGGAGGATGAAATCTTTGGCGGTCGCCGGTTCCCCGCAGATGTCTTCCACGGCCACGCGGGCTTCCCGGGAGGCTTTGTGGGCCAGCAAGGCTCCTCCCACAATGTCCCCGATCGCGTACAGGTTCGGGTCGGCCGTCCGCCGGCGCTCGTCCACCTTGATGAAGCCTTTCTCGTCCAGGCTGACCTTCGTGTTTTCCAGTCCCAGATCCTCGATGCGAGGCTTCCGCCCCACCGCCACCAGCGCCCGGTCGTAAAGCTCCTCCCTCTTCACGCCGTCTTTCTCGGTGACCGCGCGGATCTGCGGCCCCTGGGCGGCCATTTCCACCACCTTGGTTCCGGTGCGGATTTCCTTGAAGATTTGCCGCGCCCGCTGGAGGACCGGCCGCGCCAGGTCCGGATCCGCGGCCGCCAGCGCGCGGGGCAGCGCCTCCACAACGGTGACCTCGCTGCCCAACGCGGCATAGACGGCGCCCAGCTCCATGCCGATATAACCCGCTCCGATCACCAGCAGCTTACAGGGCGCTTCGGGCAGTTGGAGCGCTTCGGTCGAGGTCATCACGCGCGGATTGTCCAGGTCGAAGGCCTTGGGCATCGCGGGGACCGATCCGGCGGCCACGATGGCCTTCTGGAACCGGATGAACTGTTGCCCTTGGTCGGTCTCCACACGCAACGTGTTGGAATCTTCAAAGCGGCCTCGGCCCCGCAGCACGGTCACCTTGCGCCGCCGAGCCAGTTGCGCCACCCCTTGACCCAGTTTCTCCAGAATCGATTCTTTCCACTCGCGCAGCTTCTCCAAGCGCACCTTCGGCGCGCCGAACTCCAAACCCCATCGCGCGGCTTCTTTCGCCAGAAACAGGGTTTCCGCTGCGTGGAGAAGCGCTTTGGAAGGAATGCATCCATGGTTGAGGCACACCCCGCCCAGCCGATCCGCGCGCTCCACCAGGATCGTTTGCTTGCCGCGGTCCGCCGCGTAAAAAGCGGCCGTGTAGCCGCCGGGGCCCGCGCCGAGGACGACAAGTTCTGTTTGAATCGGTTCCATAAACTTTTTCCGCCCGTTTTCTCGTCGAAAGACTGGAGCGCCTGGATCAGATCGGTCATGAACCGCGTCGCCGCTTGCGCTCTCGCCCGTTTCCAGCACAAGAAGCCTTTACCCCGCCGACGCTTGATCCCCGATCTTCACCAGGATTCACTTCACCTCGCCTGCTGCGGGTGAGATGATCGAGGCCACGAGTTCCCCGCTCTCCAGTTCGAGAAGCGGTTGACCTTTTCCGCGGGGTCGCCTTCTCAAACCCAAATGTTCATTACGACGCCCGATTCAGCGCCGTCCCCAAGGTTTGGCAGCGTGACGCCCATCCCGGATCCACTATAGAGTCCGAAATCTTTCCTCCAAACCGGAATCCATCCTTTCGGGAAGAGCGACTTCCCGACAGCCGCGCAAAGGGCGAGCGGGCCTTTCCCGCGGCCGTCATTTCTTCTTCTTGGGCTGATTGCCCAGCTTGCGAGCCAAGTTGTTTAACCCCAAGACGATGCGCTCAGCCTCCTCGCGCGTGGCGTCCGGTGTGAACACGATCACGCCGTCGGTGATGGGCCGGGAAAGGGTTGGCGCGGCCAGCCAACGTCCCTCGGGAAAATAGCTGTGGATGACCAACCGCCTGCCTCGGTAATAGTTGCTGGCCTCTTCCAGCCGGAGCGTCCCGTGAAAGTCGTATTGCACCCGAATCGCAAATCCCCCCAACACGTTGACCACCGAGGCGCTCACCACGTGGCCTTCGTCCAAGATCGGCTCTTTAAAGATCCGGACGAGAATCGGTTTTTTCCGGTAGACCGGGACGACGGTGGTCTTGGCCGAATCTTCCGACTCCGCCTCCAGGTAGAGGCGCAGCGTGCTCCACTCCTTGCTTTGCTTTCGCTCCTGACCGGTGGCGCATCCCGACACTCCGAGCGCCAGCGCCGCTCCGGCTAAAAACGCAGCCGCCCAAGGGTTGATTCGAGAAACCGACCGTCCCATAATCTCCGCCGCAAGTTCGAACACGCAAAACGCTATCAAATCCGATTATGGGAAAGCAATACAACAAAGTGCAAAAGCGACGTCGGCGACAGCGCTATCTCAAACGCAAGAAGGCCGCAGCGAAGGGGAAAGCCGCCTCTGCGTCGTCTTCTTGATCATCGGCTTGGGAGAACGCATGCCGAATGTGCCGAGCCGTTTCCTGAACAGGAAACGGCCTTTTTTGCATGGATCCGCGGCGCGGATCCGCCAGCCGCCGTTCGATTCAGCCCCCTCTGGAACCCGTTCGCTCCGAGTTTTGTTTTTTTCTCACTTTTGGGAAAGCTGGGTAGATCGTGACCCCTGTTGTAGGGGTTGGGCAAGTAGAGATGGCGGCGTTGGGAAAGGTTGAGGGGGCGCCAGTTCAGCAAGGCGCCGGCCAGAGCCGGGGCCTGGGCCAAGAGGATTTGCAGCGGGCTTTGCCATTCCTTGCCGCTGTTGGGCCGCACCAGGTTGAAGTAGCGCCAGTAGGTGATGATCTTGGCCCAGAAGTCGGCCGGGCCGGCGAAAGTCTCGCGATCGAAGAACTCCTCCTCGACCAGGCGGTGGACGGTTTCGACCTCGCTCTGCCAGGTGTAGCGCTTGGGCGGGATGTAGCAGTGGTTCGAGCCCAGGGCGCGGACGGTAGCCGGCAAACCTTGTCCCTGCTGATTTTCCGAGAACTCCGAACCGTTGTCGGTCTGCCAGGTCAAGCTGGTGAGGTCGAGGCCGTGAGCGGCCGGGCGGAGGGAGAGTTGTTCGGCCAGGAGGGCGGCGTAGGACTTGGAGAGTTCGTCGGCGTAGCCGGTGAAGCAGGCGCCGGAGAGCGGTTCGCGGGCAGTGTATTGGAAGCGGGGGAGCCGGAGGCGGATCGGCGGCCTTTTAGGACTCCAGTCCAGCTTGGTTGATTGGACTCCGTCGATTGAGGGAGGAGCCGCCGCCGGGCGGGACGCGGGAATTAGCTTGCGATTCTGCAAGCTCCTGGCGGAATGGAAAGGCGCGCCCCGGAATCGGAAACGCGCGTTGTGCCTGAACTGAACGCAGAAAGGATCGTCGCGCCATGAAAAGAAGAATGACGCCTTTGTCGAAGACTCTCGTCCTTTCCACGCTCGCCCTCGCGGCGGCCGCCTGGACTTGGGCCGCTCCGCCTTCGGTGATCCACGCCCCTTATCAATTGAACGCAGGGCTGGAATCCCGCTCGATTTCCTTCGAGAACCCCACCGGGGCAAAAGGCGCCGGCGGGAAGGCCGCAAGCAAGCTGGGCGTGGGGCGGAAGGGCTCTCCTTCCCGCGCCTTGCAGCCCGGGGAGGAAGTCCCCCTGTGCGACATCCAGGGGCCGGGAACGATCCGGCATATCTGGATGACCACCGACAACGGACCTGAAAATCTTCGCTCCTTGGTGATTCGCGCCTGGTGGGAAGATCAGAAGCATCCCAGCATCGAGTGTCCTGTGGGCGATTTTATGGGATTCGCTCACGGGAAAGTGGTTTCGTACCAGTCGGCCGTCCACTCGGTGGGGCGGCGGGCGGGAATGAATATCTGGCTCCCGATGCCCTTTACCAAGCGCGCGCGGTTTGTGATCGTCAACGAAGGCAAGAAACCTATTCCTCTATTCTATCAAATCGACTTCACGTTGGGCGATCGGCATCCGGCGGATGTGGGCCGTTTGCATGTGTTGTTCCGCCGGGAAAATCCCACCCGGCTCAAGAAAGACTTCGAGCTGCTTCCCCTCCGCAAAGGCAAGGGCCGGTTCATCGGCTCGATCATCGGCGTCCGCCCCCTCTCAGGCAACTGGTGGGGCGAAGGGGAGGTGAAGATGTATTTGGACGGCGACCGCGATTTCCCCACGATCTGCGGCACGGGCAGCGAAGACTACGTGGGATTGTCCTGGGGCGTTCAGGAGACGCCCTTCCTCTACAACGGCTGCTGCCTCAATCAGAAGGGCTTCGTGACGATGTACCGCTGGCATCTGCCCGACCCGGTTTTCTGGCGCAAGGAGGCTCGGATCACGATCCAGCAAATCGGCTGGAACAAGGGGCTCTACGAGCGGCAGGACGATTGGAGCTGCGCCACGTTCTGGTACGAGCCGATTCCCAGCGCGCCGCTGCCGCCGCTGCCGGACGTCAAGGGGCGCACGGCGAATCTTTGGGGTTCGTGAGGGGAGCCCTCGGAGGAGCGAACCCGCGGTTTGGCGGCGGAGGCCTTGGGGCGCTTCGCCGCTTTTTGCTTGCGCGGCCCGCGCAAAACTGATCTTTTGTCCAGCCTTGTTTTTTGTTCCGGTTTCGGAAACCCGGCCGGAGGGGATCGCATTGGCTCTTTGCGCGAAGCGCTGGTTGCGGCACACTAGGCTTATGCGCAAAGAATCGCTTGCGTTCCTGAAAGAGCTGGTCAACACGCCCAGCCCCACAAGTCGAGAAACCGCCGGCCAGCGTGTCTGGCTCAATTACGCGCGTCGGTTTGCAGAGGAGACCTTTTCGGACGCCTACGGCAACTGCGTGGCCGTTTTGAACAAAGGCGGCTCGCCTCGGCTGATGCTGGCGGCGCACGCGGATGAGATTGCGATGACCGTCTGCTACATCAACGAGCAGGGCTTCCTCTACGTTCGGCGGCTGGGCGGGGTGAATCCGGCCACTTTGCCTGCGCAGCGGGTGTGGATCCACACTGAGAAAGGGCCGGTTCCTGGCGTAATCGGCAGCGTGCCTCCGCATTTGCAAAAGAAAGAGGCCGCCAAGAAGCCGCCCGAGTGGGGCGAAATCTTCGTGGACATCGGCGCCGGATCCCGCAAGGAGGCGGAGAAAAAGGTCCAGGTCGGGGACGCGGTCACGCTGATGGACGAGTTTTTGCAGCTCACCGAGGAAATCGCTGTGGGGCGGGCCTTTGACAATCGGATCGGCACGTTCGCCGTGGCGGAAACGCTTCGCATCCTGAGTCAGGGCAAAGAGAAGCCGTCCGCGGAGATCTGCGTCGTTTCGAATGTGATGGAGGAAGTCGGCCTTTTTGGGGCTCGCCAGATTGCTTACAGCTTGAAGCCGGACGCAGCGGTGATCGTGGACGTGACCCACGCGACCGATTATCCAGGGCTCAAGGCGGCGCTCCACGGCGAGGTAAAACTCGGCAAAGGGCCGGCCATTACCCGGGGCGGCTCGTGCCATCCGGAGGTCGTCGCGCGGTTGGAGAAAGTCGCTCGCAAGCGGGGCATCCCCTTGCAGATCGAAGCGCCTTCCACCACCAGCGGGACGGACACCGACGCAGTGTTCTGGACGCGCGGCGGCATTCCCAGCGCGCTGGTCAGCTTGCCTGATCGCTACATGCATTCGCCGGTGGAGATGATCCACCTGGGAGACCTTGAGCAAATCCCGAAACTGCTCGCCGCTTTTGCCCTCTCGCTCAAGCGCGGCGAGGTTTTCAAGGCCCGGATTTGAAGCGGGCGGGGAGGCACGCCGAAACGGACGAGGAGGCGAAGGCGGCTCCGTTCTTCCAACGGGCGCAGGGAAGAGGCGAAGTCTCCGGCGAATAAGGCGCGGTGAGAAACCTTCTGAACAAAGCGGCGCGGCAAGTGCGGAAGTGGGGCGAGTTCGTTCGTTTTTCCCACACGGTTTTCGCCTTGCCGTTCGCGCTGGCCTCGATGGCCGTGGCGGCGCGGGACCGGGGCGGGTGGCCCGGTTGGCGGGTGTTTCTGCTCGTCCTGGGGGCGATGGTCGCGGCCCGCACCTGCGCCATGGCCTTCAACCGAATCGTCGATCGTCGGTTTGACGCCATCAATCCGCGCACAGCCTTGCGTCATCTGCCGGCGGGGCGGATCAGCCTGGCGAGCGCGTGGGTGTTGTGTCTGCTTAGCGGGGCCGCTTTTCTGGCCGTGAGCTGCATGATCAATCCGCTCTGCTGTCGGCTTGCGCCGGTGGCGCTGGCGGTGATCTGCTTCTACTCCCTTACGAAGCGCTTCACCGATTTTACCCATTTCTTTCTGGGCCTTGCGCTGGGGATCGCCCCGATCGGCGCGTGGATCGCGGTGACCGGGAGTTTCGAGCTGTTTCCCTTTCAGGACGGTCGGCTCGATCTGGCCCACAGCGCTCTCCTCCCGCTCCTGCTCGGCGTGGCGGTAGTGTTCTGGTTGGTAGGCTTTGACATCATCTATTCGATTCAGGACTACGAGTTTGACAAGCGTCACGGGCTTCATTCCCTGGCGGTGCGATGGGGCGTAGAGAACGCCTTGCGCGCGGCCTTCCTCGCCCACCTGATCATGTGGGTGCTGCTCGGCGTGTTCGGGCTTTTGGCCAAATTCCGCGTGGCCTATCTGGTCGGCCTGGTCTTGATCTTCTTCTGCCTGGCCCTGGAGCACTGGCTGGCGCGGCGGCGCAGCCTGCGCTGGATCAACATCGCCTTCTTCCGGCTCAACGCGGTGGTCAGTTCGATCTTCCTGATTATCACCCTTGCGGAAGTGGTTTTCCCGTGGTTCCGAGTGAATTGGAAATGAACTTCTGGCTTCGCAAAAGCAGGCTCGCCCCGATCTTGGATCGCGCTTTGGAAGGGAAGCGTCTGAGCGAGGAGGAAGGGCTGGAATTGCTCAGGACGCGAGACGTCCACGCCCTTGCCGCCGCGGCGGACGCGCGATGCCGCCAACACAACGGCGATCGCGCCAGCTTCATCCTCAATCGCTATATCAACTACACCAACTACTGTATCCTCAGTTGCCAGTTCTGCGCCTTCGCCCGGAAAAAGCGCCGCGGCGACGGGTTTGAGCTGACGATCGAGCAGATCCTCGCCAAGGCCAAGGAAGCTCTCCAATGGGGCGCGACCGAGCTGCACATCGTGGGCGGCCTCCATCCCTCGCTCCCGTTCGAGTACTACCTGGAAATGCTTCGGGAGTTGAAACGGCTTGCTCCCCGGCTGCAGCTCAAGTGCTTTACCGCGATCGAGATCCTTCATACCTCCCGCCTCGGCAAACGCCCCCCCAAGGAAACCCTTCGCCTTTTCCGGGAAGCGGGCCTGGACGCGCTCACCGGCGGCGGCGCGGAGATCTTCGCGCCGGAGCCGCGCCGCCGGATCGCCCGCGGCAAGGAAACCGCCGAGGAGTGGTTGGATATCCACCGGCAATGGCATCGGTTGGGCGGGCGGAGCACCTGCACCATGCTCTACGGCCATCTGGAAAGCCTCCGCGACCGCGTCGATCACCTTCGCCGGCTCCGGGAGCTGCAGGACGAGACCGGCGGCTTCGTCGGCTTTGTGCCCTTGCCGTACCAACCGGAGAACAATCGCCTGCCGGTCCGTCATTCGCCCACCGGTTTGGACACGCTGCGCACCATCGCCGCCGCGCGGCTCTTTCTGGATAATTTCAAGCACATCACGGCTTACTGGGTCGGACTCGGGGTCAAGCTCGCTCAGACCGCCCTCTGTTACGGCGCGGACGACCTCCACGGCACGATTCACGAAGAGCACATCTTTCACATGGCCGGTTCGGAGACGCCCCAGATCCGGACGCGGGAGGAGATGATCCGCGCCATTAGGGACGCTGGGCGCGTTCCGATTTTACGGGACACCTTTTACCAGCCGCTGGGCGAGGCCGTCTTGGAAGAGGAAACGAGCGCGGCAGGCGGCGCCCGAAATGTTGCCGGTTGAACTGATGAAGCAGAAGGAGACCTTTCCCCTCGGTTCCAGCGCCGCTCCACGCATCGGCTCGGTGCCTTACCTGAACGCTCTGCCCCTGGTGTGGGGAATTGAGGAGGCGATCCGCTACGAACCCCCTTCACGACTGGCCGGCCTGCTCCGGCGCCGGGCGATCGACGCAGCCCTGGTCAGTGTGGTGGAAGTGCTTTTCACCGGGGCTTACTGGGTTCTGGACGGCGTGGCAATCGGCAGCCGCGGCCCTGTGCAGAGCGTGATCCTTGCCCACCGCAAACCGTTGGAGCAGGTCGAGGAGATCTTCTGCGACACCGCCTCGTTGACCAGCTTTAATCTCCTTCGCACCCTCTTGGTCCAACGAGGATTGCGGCCTCGCTTTCGCCCCTTGCTCGACTACCGGCGCGCCCGGGAACTGGACGTGGTGTTCCTGATCGGGGACCAGGCCTTGCGGCTCGCATGGGAGGGAACCGACCACCGGATCTGGGATTTGGGGCAGGCGTGGCATGAGCTCACGGGCCTGCCTTTTGTCTACGCCGTGTGGGCGATCCGGCCCGAAGCGGCCACGCCGGAGTTGTGCCGGCTCCTGGAGAAGGCGGGCCGCGCCGGCCGTCAACGCTTCAAGGAAGCGGCCCGTCGGCCGGGGCCGTGCGACGCGGCGTTCCGCGAGACGTATCTCCGCCGCCACGTGCATTACCGCCTCGGCCCGGAAGAAAAGCGCGGCCTGGAGTTGTTTGGGGAAATGCTTCAGCGACACGGCGTCCATCCGGTGCGCCCGGCGCGGTTCGTCAGCTCGGAGAGCTTGGTTCGCGCTTCCTGAGCCCGCCGCGCCTTGCGGCGGGGCTTATCGCTTTCTGGGCCTGCAGAAGCCGCGGCGACTGTTCTCGAGGAATTCCACCAACGCCTTGCCCCAGCGGCTCAGGGGCTTGGCCTTGGCCTGGGCCAGCGCCTCGCTCAAGGGCAGGCCGCGCAGGAAGAGGATGTGGTAAAGCTCCCGCAGCTCGAGGCGTTCTTCGGGCGCGACGCCGGCCCGGCGCAAGCCGATTGTGTTCAGCCCGGAAATGCTGTTGTCCCCCCGCGCCACCGTGAAAGGCGGCAGGTCCAAGCTGACCGCCGAGCCGCCTTGCATGATGGCCAATTGGCCTACGCGGACGAATTGATGCACCAAGCAGTTGCCCGAAATGAAGGCCCTGTCCTCGACCGTTACATGCCCGCCCAGGAGCGCCCCGTTGGCCAACACGGCGCCGTTGTCCACCCGGCAGTTGTGACCTACGTGGCTGTGGGCCATGAAGAAGTTGCCGTCCCCGATCCGAGTCGGCTCTTCCGGATTGTTTGAGCGATGGACGGTGACGTGTTCCCGGAAGATGTTGTCCCGGCCGATGATCAACTCGGTGGGCTCCCCGTGATATTTGAGGTCTTGAGGCGCGTCGCCGATCACGCAGCCTGCATGGAACCGGTTGCCGGGGCCGATTCGCGCGCGCCCGGTCACGTGGACATGCGGACCGATCACGCAGCCGGGGCCGATTCGCGCTTCGCCGTCGATCACCGCGTAGGGGCCGATTCGCGCCGTGGGATCCACTTCCGCTCGAGGATCGATTGTTGCCGTAGGATGGATTGCGCCCATCGGAAAGCCTTTTCCGCTCAATCGTAAAAGTGGCCCAGCTCGCGCAAGGAGACATAATCCGGTCCGCCGGGTTGGGAGGGTTTGCCCAGGATCAAATGATCAAGCACCTCGATCTGGAGCAGCTTGCCCGCTCGGATCAGGTCGCGCGTGATGCGGATGTCCTGCTCGCTCGGGGTGGGATCGCCGCTGGGGTGGTTGTGGGCCACGATGATCGCCGCCGCGCGGGCCAGGACGGCCGGGCGAAAGACATCCCGAGGGTGCACCAGCACGCCGTCCAGCGTTCCCTTGGCCAGCGTTTCCCGGCCGATGAGCCGATGGCGCGTGTTGAGCAAGAGAACCTCGAAGTGCTCGACCTCGTAGCGTCGCATCTCCTCCCGCAGCAACGAGGCCGCCGCTTGGGGCGAATTGAGCGGCTTGTCGGCGGGGATGATTTCCTGCGCCATTCGCCTTGCCAAAGCGAGCGCGGCGGCGATGGTCACCGCTTTGGCCCGGCCCACGCCCCGGATGCGATTCAGCTCCCGCCAGTCCGCCCGCGTCAGGGCGTCGAGAGTGGAAAACCGAGAAAGAACCGCGCGCGCCACTTCGATGGCCGAAGCGCCGCGGGAGCCGGTCCGCAGAAGGATGGCGATCAGCTCGGCGTTGCTGAGGGCCTC
>JAGHDA010000436.1 GCA_021160185.1 Verrucomicrobiota bacterium | reverse complement strand
CGCCTCATGGGTGGTCTTCGACCAATTCGACAATTTCGTGGACGAGGAAACCTCCGGGGAGATGTTTCAGTTCGAGATCCAGGACGTATGGGTCCAAAACCACAGTTGGGGCAACATGGGCGTGGAACAATTGCCCCTGAGCGCGTTGGAGGACGCGGCGATCGAAAAGGCCGTGACCGAGGGCCGAGGCGGACGAGGGGTGATCATCGTCCGCGCTGCGGGCAACGAGCGCGAAAGCCGCCGGAACGTCAACGACGACGGCTACACGCAGGATCCCCGCGTCATTGCGGTGGGAGCGGTTCGGGTCAACGGCCGAGCCGCCGCCTACTCCACGCCGGGCGCCACGGTGCTGGTGGCCGCCTTCAGCGGGGACGACGCGGTGGACCTGCCGAACGGATCGATCACCAACTATCCCTCCCTTTTCACGACCGATCGGGCAGGCAGCCTGGGCTACAACCGCTACGACAGCCAAGGGCTCAACGATTACGCCTACGGCTATGCCGGCTTCACCGGCACTTCCGGCTCCACGCCGCAAATCGCCGGGCTTTGCGCCTTGATCCTGAGCGCCAACCCCGATCTGACCTACCGAGACGTGCAACAGATCCTGATCCTCTCGGCTCGCCAGCTTGACCTGGCCGACCCGGACCTGCAGCGCAACGGCGGGGGGCTGCTCGTCAGCCACAACGTCGGCTTCGGCGTGCCGGACGCGGCCCTGGCTGTGGCGCTGGCGCGAAGCTGGTCCAACCGCCCGCCGCTCGTCTCAAGAACCGTCACCGGCAAGATCCCCCAAGACATCCCCGACGACGGCCTCCGCGTGGAAGTCTCCGGCTTGCGCCTACCCCCCGACATCGAATCCATCCCAGCCTGGCCGACGGACGGGCCTGTTCCGGACGAGGGAATCCCTTCGCTGCCGCTGGTTGACGCGGGCCAAGCCCTCGAACCCATCCAAGAGGACCTGACCGGCAAGGCGGCCTTGATCCAGAGAGGCGGCAACTACTTCGTCCAAAAGCTCAACTACGCCGCGCAGGCGGGCGCGGCCTTCGCCGTGATCTACAACAACCAGAACGGAACCGAACGCGTAATCCCCGCCGGAGCGGACATTCAGTTCGCCCCCATCCCGGCCGTGTTCATCGACCAGAATCACGGCGAGGCGCTGGCGCAATATGTGCGGATGACCTCCAGCGCCCGCGCCGCCGTCCGCCTCCAAAAAGCCGTTTATGAGCTGCCGATGAACGCGGATGTGCTTTGCGAGCACGTGCGCCTCCACATCCAGACGACTCATCCAAGCCGGGCGGACCTGCGGATCACTCTCGTTTCGCCCTCCGGCACGCGCAGCGTCCTTCAGCGGATAAACAACGACTACGCCTCTCCGTTGGACGAGTGGGACTACTACTCAACGCACCATTTCTTCGAAAACAGCCGCGGAACCTGGCGCGTGGAGGTGAGCGATCTGCGTCCGGGCGTGACCGGCAAGGTCAAGCGGGTGGAGCTGACGGTCTACGGAGCGCTTCTCCAGGACGCCGACCACGACGGCCTGGACGACTCATGGGAGAAAAGCCGCTTCGGCAATCTCTCGGCCGGACCGCTGGAGGATCCGGACATGGACGGATGGAACAACATGCTGGAGCAAATCCTGGGAACCAACCCGCTGGATCCGCCGAAGCGGCCGAAGATCGATGTGGGGTGGTGGAACGAGGATTTCCTCCGGCTGAGCTGGCCCTCGGTCACCAACCGCCTCTACCGCGTCTTCACGGCAGACCGGCTCGGGCCCGCCTTCCAGCCGCAACCTTTCACGGTGCGCACCAACCTGCCGGGCGGGTTTCCCGAAACCGAGTGGCTCGTGCCGGCAAACGCCGCGCCGCGCCGGTTCTTCCGAATCGAAAGCACGGAAATCCACTAGCCGGAAAGCGGCCCCGCTTCGCCTGCCCGCGAGGGAAGGCTCATTTCCCGCCGCGGCGGATCGGGATGGTCAACCGGTGATCGCGGCGGGGATCCAACTCGAGCGTCGCGGCGCGGTCCGCCCGCGCCCAGCCTCCCAGATGGACCACGACCTTGCGGCACGAGGCGTCCGCCAGCGAACCGAGCCGCAGTTCGGCGCTCTTGCCGTCCGAGGCCGTCGCCAGGCAAAGGGTCAGCGGCCCAAAAGGCGTGGCGACGCCGCGCAGTTCCACGCGCATGCCCGGCCGGGTCCACTCGGCGGGAAGCCCTTCGAAGAGGTGAAGCTCCCGGCCCCGGTCCAGCTCCAGCAGGTGAATTGCCAGCCGGATGAACTCCGCGCTGGCCCAGTTGTGGGGCATGTCGCCTACCTTGCGGAACTTGCCGCCCTTGAGCGACTGCTCTTCGCGCCAGACCAGCGTAGGCGCGGCATGATTAGCGAAGGCGTAGAGCGCCTGGGCCGCCTTGCGCCCGCGGCCCAGCCACAGCCAGGCGTGGCCGTAGAAAGAAGCGAAGTAGTTCCAGATCCCCGTCGGATCCCAGCCCGTGCCGTAGACCATGCCTTCCCGCTCGGTAGCTTCGAGCATCGCCATGTTGCCCAACACGAGGGGATCGTTTCGGGGAAAGATTCGGCCTGGATAAACCGCATGGCAGAAGGCCCACTGACCGCGCTGGGGCAGATCCTTGCCGTCCATCCGGATCGGCAGATAGCGATTGCCGTGGAAATCGGTTCGCATGTCTCGCGCGGCGGCTTTACGGAACGCCGCCATGAAGTCGTCGAATTCCTTCTGCCAGGCGGCGGCTTCCCCGCTCTTGCCCAGCCACTTGGCCCCTTCGATGAACGCCCGCAACCCGGCCAGGTTCCAGTACGGATTGGTGTATTCGTAGATGACGCCGCCGATGCCCCCGTCGGGGAATCCGGGCGGATTCAGCCCGTCGTCCAACGGGGAATCGTTCTTGTAGGTCATTCGGCGCAGCCGCTTGATGTAAGCGGCCACGCGCTCCAACTGCGGCCAGATCGACTCCAGCCACGCCTTGTCCCGGGTCAGCCGGGCGTGGCGCACGCATGTCCAGAGCACGATGCCGTTCTCTTTGTGGTAGTTCTTCATCACCTCGATCCGGCCGTCGGGCTTCTGGAATCGCAGCTCATAGGCCACGCCGTTGCGGGCCTGGTCGCCCGCCCCGAGCATCGCGGCCGTCTCGAGGAGGAACGCGCCGTCCACAATCCACAGCCCCCGGTAACAAGTGGGGCCGACCTGGAAGGCGGGCAGGCCGTCCTTGATCTCCCGCGCCTGCCAGATGTTGCGGATCGAGGAGTCGATCAACGCCTGCACGCCCGGGTCCGGCACGCGCACCCGGTCATAAGGCAACGGACAGGCCCGCCAATACGCCTCCGCGCGGCGACGCGCTTCCAAAGCCTCATCGAGCGATCGAGGCCAAAGGACGATCCGGCCGCCGCCGCTCCAAAGCGCGAAAAAAACCGCCTCGGCCCCCGCCGGAACTTCCAGCGGGGCCAGCTCAATCTCCCGCCGCGGGCCGGTCGTACGCGCCCGACCGGTCATCCGGAGAGAGCAGGAAACCGTTTCGTAATGGTTTACCCGGACCCGTTGCTTTCCGGGGTCGAACTCGAACGGCAGCCGCGTGTCCACAACCAGCTTGGGGCGGAGCCGACGCGGGACATCGCCATCGTTTCGGACGCGCACGAGGATGAGGTCGTTGCGCGGCGGACCCTGAGGGCGCGCCGGATCCATCTTGACCTCGGCGACCCCGTCCAGCCGGCCGTCCAGGAGCGCGGCGTCATCCCGAGGCTGATCCGGAGCGAACACCCACAGCCCGTTGAGAATAGTGTTTTTGTCCTGAGCTTCCGGGGCGGCTTCGACTGCGACGGCAATTTTCCCGTCGCCGTTTGCGTCTCGCCCGTCAAACCAATAGGCTCCCGCCTTGTTCCGGCCCAAGTCCGCCACGGTGTCCACGGCAACCGGCGGCGCGCCCTCGACCCGGAGGATTTCCACGCGCTTGCCCGGGGCGTCCCACCAACCTTCGCACAGCGCTAAGGCGATCCGGCGCCGGCCGCCGGAGGGAACGGCCGCTTCCCAGCGAAGCGCGCCGTTGTTGTGCAGGGCAATGTGCCGCAAGGAAAACGCGTCGGCGTTCATCGGGTCGGCCCAGTTCAGATTCACGCCGCCTCCGTCGAGCCGACGCAACAAGGGGTAAAGCCGTCCGGACTCCGGCAGGGGGCAGGCAAAGGCCTCTTCCACGATGCGCAACCCGTCCGCGGAACGAACGGTCCGCACGATCGGAACGTGGGCGTCCACAAGCTCCTGCCGTTGCCAGACCGCCTCCGGCGCCGTCTCCACCCAAAGCTTCGTGCCGAACTCGCGGCCGCCCTGGCGGTAGTGGTAGAGAAGCGCCCCGCTCTTGTCCGCCAGGCTCTTGAAGGGATCGTCCGGGAAGCAAATGGCCGTTTGCCACTGGGGCGGAGCGTACCGGAAATCGACCCGGAAAGGCTCTTCGCCTTT
>JAGHDA010000366.1 GCA_021160185.1 Verrucomicrobiota bacterium | reverse complement strand
TTGCGTGCCGACCCCTCTGACCAAGAACCGCGAGCCGGACCTGTCGTTTGTTCTCCAAACGGCCCGCCAGATCGCTCCTTATCTTCAGCGAGGGACGTTGGTCGTTTTGGAGTCCACCACCTATCCGGGCACAACGGAGGAGGACCTTCGGGAGGCGTTGGAGCAGGGGTCAGGCATGCGCGCCGGGGTTGAGTTCCACCTTGCTTTCAGCCCTGAGCGCGAGGACCCGGGCAATCCGGCGAGCCGGATCGATCGGATTCCCAAGGTTGTAGGCGGTTTTACCCCCGCCTGTCTGGAGAAAGCCGTGGCGTTGTACAGGCGCGTCGTGCGCGAGGTGGCGCCGGTTTCTTCCTGCCGCGTCGCCGAGGCGGCCAAGCTGCTGGAAAACATCTTCCGCAGCGTCAATATTGCTTTGGTCAATGAACTCAAGGTGGTTTACGCCGCGATGGGCGTGGATATTTGGGAGGTCATCGCAGCGGCGGCCACCAAGCCGTTCGGGTTCATGCCGTTCTATCCGGGCCCCGGCCTTGGAGGGCATTGCATCCCGATCGATCCGTTTTATCTGACCTGGAAGGCGCGTGAGTGCCGCCAAAGCACGCGCTTCATTGAGTTGGCCGGGGAAATTAACACCCGGATGCCGGACTATGTGGTCCAGCGCGTGGGCGAGGCGCTCAACGCCCGGGGAAAGCCGATTTCAGGAAGCCGCATCCTCATCCTCGGCGTCGCCTACAAGCCCGACGTGGATGACGACCGGGAATCGCCCAGCTACGTGCTGATGGATCTGCTTCGCCTCCGCGGCGCTGAGTTGGCCTATTACGATCCTCATATTCCGGTGATTCGACCCGGGCGCGAGCACGCCCACTGGGCCGGGATGCAGTCGGTTGAGTGGACCGAAGAGACGATCAAAACCTTCGATCTGGTGTTGATTGCCACACATCACCGCGCGGTCGACTACGCCCAGTTGGCTGAATGGGCCCCGTGCATTGTGGACACGCGCAACGCCATGGCCGACGCGCCCGTCGCTCCCGGCCAGGTGTGGAAGGCGTAGCAAGCGGATAGGGCAAAGGAATGCGTTTTTTAGTTACAGGCGTCGCCGGGTTCATTGGGTTTCATGTGGCTCGGCGGCTGTTGGAGGAAGGGCGTGAAGTCGTAGGGCTTGACAACGTCAACGAGTACTATGATGTGCGCCTCAAGGAGGCCCGCCTGGCCGAGTTGGAGGGCAGGGCGGGATGGCGCTTTGTCCGGATGGATTTGGCGGATCGCGAAGGCATGGCGCGTCTGTTCGAGGAGGTCCGCCCTCGGCGCGTAATCCATCTCGCCGCCCAGGCCGGGGTCCGGTATTCCCTGAAAAATCCCCACGCTTATGCGGACAGCAACCTGGTCGGCTTCATGAACGTGCTCGAGGGCTGCCGACACTCCGGCGCGGAACATCTGGTTTACGCTTCCTCGAGTTCGGTTTACGGGGCGAATACGAAGATGCCGTTTTCGATCCACCACAATGTGGATCATCCGGTCAGCCTGTACGCCGCGACCAAGAAGGCCAACGAGTTGATGGCCCATGCCTACAGCCACCTCTACAGCCTGCCGACCACCGGCCTTCGCTTTTTCACGGTGTACGGCCCCTGGGGCCGGCCGGACATGGCCATGTTTATCTTCACCCGCGCGATTCTCGAGGGAAGGCCGATCGATGTGTATAACCACGGCCGGATGAAGCGCGATTTTACCTATATCGACGACGTGGTGGAAGGAGTGGTCCGCGTGGCGGATCGGATCCCCTCGCCCAATCCGGCTTGGTCGGGCGACGCGCCGGATCCGGGGACCAGCCGCGCGCCCTATCGCGTGTACAATATCGGCAACAACAAGCCGGTGGAATTGATGGACCTGATCCGCGTGCTTGAGGAGGCTTTGGGCCGGAAGGCCGAGAAGCGCATGCTTCCCATGCAGCCGGGCGACGTCCCCGCCACTTATGCGGATGTGGATGATTTGACGGCCGATGTGGGCTATCGGCCGAACACTCCCATTGAGGAAGGCGTCCGCCGCTTCGTGGCGTGGTATCGGAAGTTTTACAATGTGTGAGAATGGCGAAGCCGCGTTCAGCCCTGGGGAGATCCGCGCGGTTCGCGAGACGCTGCGACGATTTGATCCCATCGTCATTTGTCTGTTTGGGTCCGCGGCGGCGGGCCGACACGGTCTTGCGAAAGAAGGTTGTGGCGGGAGGAAAGATCCTCCAGGAAGCATGGCTTCAAGAGCGGGGCGAGTTCAAGACGGACGCTCTGAACGACTGCGCCGCGCTGAATGAAAAACGCATACCGGTCCTCGAAGCTTTCGGCGTGAAGCCGGACTGACGCGAGCCGTGGCGGCAAAACGGTTTGGGGATTTGGGGGCGGCTGACCGAGGAGTTCGACGTTTCTGATTCGGAGAATCCGGATTTGCCTTGATCAGCCGGAGGCTCTGCTGTTCCTCTCTTGGGCGCGATGGAATTCATTGATCTGAAAGCGCAGTATCATCGGTACCGAACTGAAATCGACGGGCGGATCCGGAAGGTTCTCGATCACGGCCGGTTCATTATGGGGCCGGAGGTCAAAGAGCTGGAAGAGGCTCTCGCCGGATATGTGGGAGTAAAGCATTGCGCCACGGCGGCCAGCGGCACGATGGCCCTTGAAATCGCCTTGCGCGCGTTGGACATCGGACCCGGCGACGAGGTGATCACAACGCCTTTCACTTGGATCAGCACCGCCGAGGTGATCAAACTGGTTGGCGCTCGGCCGGTGTTTGTGGACATCGAGCCGAAAACTTACAACATCGACGCGGACCGCATCGAAGCGGCGATTACGCCCCGGACCCGCGCAATTATCCCCGTGAGCCTTTTCGGCCAGATGCCCGACTACGACCGCATCAACCGGATTGCGGCCGCCTGCGGAGCGACGGTGATCGAGGACGGCGCTCAAAGTTTCGGGGCGACGCAGCGCGGCAAGCGCAGTTGCGGCGTTACGAAAATCGGATGCACCAGTTTCTTCCCCGCCAAGCCCTTCGGCTGCTACGGCGACGGGGGAGCGGTGTTCACCGACGACGACGCCTTGGCGGAGCGGATCCGCGCCATCCGCACCCACGGCGGCGTGCGGCGTCACGAGCACACTCTGGTGGGCACCAACGGCCGGTTCGACACAATCCAGGCCGCGGTGCTCCTGGCCAAGCTGCCCCACTTCGACTGGGAAGTGAGCGAGCGGAGCCGGATCGGAGCGCGCTACACCGACCTGCTCAAGGACGTCTGCGTCACCCCCGAAGTGGCTCCGGGCAACACCCACGTTTACGCGCAATACACAGTCCGCGCGCCCGATCGGGACCAGGCGCGGGCCAAGTTGCAAGAGCGCGGAATTCCAACGGCTGTTTACTATCCTAAGTGCCTCCACCAGCAGCCCGCCTTTGCCGACCTGGGCTATGGCCCGGGCAGCTTTCCGGAGGCGGAAAGAGCCTCACGCGAAGTGTTCAGCCTCCCCATGCATCCGCTTCTGCCTGAGGAGGACCAAGACATGGTGGTCGCCGCCTTGAAGGAAGCGTTGGCCGGGTGAACGCCGTATTTTTGGAGCGCGCGGCTTCCTTGGAAACCCCCTTGCGGGAAGCGGCCCCCTTGGCGCCGCGCACGAGCTGGCGGATCGGCGGCCCGGCGCGCTGGTTGTGCGAGCCTCCGAGGAGCGAGTTTCCCCTGTGGGTTCGGGTCGCTCGGGAGACGCGGATTCCTTGGCGCGTTTTGGGGCGCGGCTCCAATGTCTTGATCGACGACGCCGGACTGCCGGGGCTGACCCTCTCCACGGCGCGAATGACGGGGCTGCGTCGGGAAGGGGATTTTCTCGAAGTCGAAGGGGGCGCGCCGCTTTCGCGGCTTGTCAGGGAAGCGGCCGATTTGGGGTGGACCGGGTATGAGTTCCTTGCCGGAATTCCGGGCAGCGTGGGTGGCGCGATTGTGATGAACGCCGGAACAAGCCTCCGCCCGGAGGAACAAATCGCCTTTTTGCTTTGTGAGGCGGAGGTGATGGACCGGCGCGGCGAATTGCGATGGGTTTCTCCGGAAGCGCTTGATCCCGGTTGCCGAACCTCCGCCGCCAGGCGCAAGGGGTGGGTCGTGCTGCGAGCCCGCCTCCGGAAGCCGGGCGAGGGCTCGCCTGCTGAAATCCGCCGGCGCATAAGCGAGCGGCTTGAAAGCCGCCGCCGACGACAGCCTCTGGAGCGGCCCTCGGCGGGAAGCGTGTTCAAGAACCCGCCGGGCGGGCGTCCGGCATGGAGCTATATCCGCGAGGCCGGCTTGGCCGGTTGCCGCGTGGGCGACGCCCAAGTGAGCGAGCGCCACGCAAACTGGATTCTCAACATGGGCCGCGCCACAGCCGCCGAGGTTCGAACCCTGATCGCCCGAATCCAGGAAGCCGTCGCCGAGCGGTTCGGCGTCCGTCTGGAGCGCGAGGTCGTGTTTCTTCCTCAGGATGAGAGCGGCGCTTGAGTCCGCCCGGAAGGCTTTGCCGACACAATCTCTTTCATGCGCGTTCTGATCATCGCTTGGTATTTCCCGCCTTGGAACGCCACCGCGAGCGATCGGCCCGCCAGTTGGGCGGCTTGGTTTGCGAAACAAGGCTGCCGGGTGAATGTGTTGACTTCGAAAAAAAACCCGGCTTTTCACGGCGACCTTTCTCTCCCGCTGGAGCCGCATCCCAATCTGCGCGTGGTCGAAACCCCGCTTCGCCTCACGCGCACCCCGATCGCGAAGGGAGCTTCATGGGCCGCGGGGAGCGTTGCGGTCCTTCGGCGGCTCGCCCGCGAAGCCGACGCGGTGATCAGCACGTTCATGCCGTGGCACATTCACGTGTTGGGTCATCTAGCTAAACGGGCCAATCCGCGCGCCGTTTGGTGCGCTGATTATCGCGACTTGTGGCATGACTACGATTTTTTCACTGCGGCCCGACCGTGGAAGCGGCGGCTCCTGCGCTGGTTTGAGAAGCTCGTGGTGCGTCCGGCCGATTTGACCACGACCGTTTCCCATCCGTTGGCGCAAAAGCTCGCGAAAACCCATCCGCACATCACGGCCGAGGTGATTTACAACGGGTTTCCCGCCTCTCTTTTGAACGAGGAAGGCCCGGCGGCGCGCATCGCCGCGCGGTTCAGAGAGCGCGCCCCGGTGGAGATCATGTACGCGGGCACTCTTTACAGCGGCGGCTACCATGACCCGGAGCCGTTGTTTCAGGCGATCGCCTCCGGCAAGTGGAGCCGCCCGATCCGAGTTTTCTTCTACGGCGCTTCCGCCCGTTCGCCGGTGGTCCAAGCGCTGAGAGAAAAATACCGCCTCGGCGACGCCGTCCGAACCCCGGAAGAGCCGCTTCCTCGAGCCGCGTGCGTAGCTCGCGAGCGAGAGGCGGATTTGCTGCTCCATCTCGGCTGGACTAATCCGAAGATGGACGGCGTGCTATCAGCGAAGGTCTTCGAGTACATGGCCTCCCGAACGCCCATCCTCAGCGTCGGCGCGGGCCGGGAAGCCGCCATCGGCAAGCTTCTGGAGGAAACCGGCGCCGGCGCTTGCCTGGGGCGGGACGTCGAGGCGATTCGCCGCGCGTTGGACCAAGTAGTCAATCGCGGCGAGCTGCCCGAGTGGTATTGCCCGAACCGGGAGGCTATTCTCCGGTTTACCCGGGAAAACCAGGCGCAACGGCTGCTGGAGATCCTGCGACGGCGCGTGAAAGACGGCTCGCCGGGCAAAGGCGGCGCGTCGCCCTTGAAAAGCCATTCTGAAGGCGGTCCGGAGCCGGTGCAATCTCGAGGGAAAGCGGAAAGCTCAATCAATGCAAAAGACTGAAAACGAGCGCCCTGATCTCGCTTTGATCGGGGCTGGATATTGGGGCAAAAACCTCGCGCGGAACTTCCGCGCACTGGGCGCGTTGCGCGTCTTATGCGACGCGGATCCGAACACCCTCGGCAAATACAATGAGGGCTATGAAGGCGTTCGCAAGACCGCCCGGGTTGAAGAGGTGTGGGACGATCCGGATGTAAAAAAAGTCGCTCTCGCCGCGCCGGCGGCGTTGCACTACGAGCTGGCGAAAGCCGCCTTGGAAGCGGGCAAGGATGTGTTTGTTGAGAAACCCCTTTGCCTTCATGTGGAGGAAGCCGAGGAGCTTGTGGCGCTTGCCGACGCGCGAGGCGCGGTGCTGATGGTCGGGCACTTGCTCCAATATCACCCCTGCGTGCGGCGTCTGATGAGCCTGGTCGCCGAGGGCGAGTTGGGCAAGCTTTACTATATCGCCTCCAACCGCCTTAACCTGGGCAAAATCCGCCAGGAAGAAAACGCGCTTTGGAGTTTCGCGCCGCATGACTTGTCCGTGATCCTTTCCCTGGTCGGCCGTCAGCTTCCTGAGGAAACGCGCTGCATGGGCGAGGCCTATTTGACCCGCGGAGTGGCCGACGCCACCCTCACCGCGCTCCGCTTCCCGGGCGGGGTTCGCGCTCATGTATACGTCAGTTGGCTTAACCCGTTCAAGGAGCAGAAGCTCACCGTGGTGGGCTCCCATGGCATGGCGGTGTTTGACGACACACGGCCCTGGCCCGAAAAGCTTGTGCTTTACCGCGACTACCTGATCTGGTCCGGCGGCGCGGTGCCGACGCCCAATCGCAACGCTGGCAAGCCGGTCGAGGTGGAGGAAGCCGAGCCGCTTCGGCTCGAGTGCGCGCACTTTTTGGAATGTTGCCGCGACCGACGCGCCCCGCGCACGGACGGCCGGGAAGGCCTCCGTGTGCTCCAGGTTCTCAATATGGCTCAAAAAAGCCTCGAGGCCGGCGGCGAAGCGGTTGGCCCCGCCGACCTTGCCCTCGGGAAAGCGCCCTCCGGCTACTGGGCGCATCCCACGGCGGTGATCGATCCCGGCGCGGAGATCGGCGAGGGCGCGCGCGTGTGGCATTTCAGTCATGTGTGCAAGGACGCTCGGATAGGCCGGGGTTGTGTGTTGGGACAGAACACGTTTGTGGCCTCGGGGGTTCGCATCGGAAACAACGTTAAAATCCAAAACAACGTGTCGATCTACACCGGCGCGGAGATCGAAGACGATGTGTTTTTAGGGCCTTCGTGCGTGCTCACTAATGTGACCAACCCCCGCTCCCAAATCAACCGCCACAGTCTTTATGAGACGACGCGCCTTCGCCGCGGAGCCACGATCGGCGCCAACGCCACAATCGTTTGCGGCGTCACCGTCGGCCGCTACGCCTTCGTCGGCGCGGGCGCGGTGGTGACCAAGGACGTTCCGGACTACGGCCTTGTCCTCGGCAACCCGGGCCGCGTGGTCGGTTGGATGAGCCGGCACGGACATCGACTCAACCCCGGCCCGGACGGGCTCATGGTGTGCCCTGAATCGGGCTTTCGATACAAGGAAGTGGCGCCGGGCGTGGTGCGCTGCCTCGATCTGGACGAGGGAAGCCCCTTGCCGCCGGAAATGACCCAAGGCGCGCGCTCTTATCGCGAATGGAAACGGGTCGGGGATTGAAAATCTCGCTTTGCCTGCCGAGCTTATGGAAATCGTCCACATCGTCGGCGCGCGCCCCCAGTTCATCAAAGCCGCCCCTGTAGTGCGCGCTCTCCAACGCCGCGGCGCGGGGCAGCTTTTGGTGCACACCGGCCAGCACTACGACCGCGAGATGTCCGAAGTGTTTTTCAAGGAGCTGGATCTGCCCGAGCCGGACCTGAATCTGGAAGTAGGCTCGGGAACGCACGGGGTTCAGACCGCGCGGATGTTGGAGCGGATCGAAGCGGCGCTGCTTAAGCGCCGGCCCGATTGGGTCGTGGTTTACGGCGACACGAATTCCACTCTCGCCGGGGCCTTGGCCGCATGCAAGCTGGGCCTGGGGGTCGCCCATATCGAAAGCGGCCTGCGCTCCTACAATCGGTCTATGCCGGAGGAGCACAACCGCGTCCTTGCCGACCACTGCGCCGACTTGTTGCTTTGTCCCACGCAGACGGCCGTGGACAATCTCCGGCGCGAAGGCGTTCGCGCGCGGATTGAACTGGTCGGCGACACGATGTACGACGCAATTCTTTCCTTCCTCCCTCGAGCCCGAAAGCCGGCCTTCGCCGACAAGCTGAAACTGAAGCCCCAAGCCTATTTGCTGGCCACCATCCACCGACCTTACAACACAGACAACCCCGAAGCCTTGATAGCGCTGGTGGACGCCTTGAGCGCCGCCGGCGAGCCGGTCGTGTTTCCGACGCACCCCCGAACCCGCGCCCGCCTGACCGAATTTGCCCCTGATTTCGCCTCCCGCGCCTCAACCATTTATTTTGTTCCGCCGGTCGGGTACCTCGAAATGCTTTGGCTGGAGCGGAACGCTCGTCTGATCCTCACCGATTCGGGCGGAGTCCAAAAAGAAGCCTACTTTCTTGCCAGACCGTGCGTGACGCTTCGGCCCGAAACCGAATGGGTTGAGACCGTCCAGGCGGGCTGGAACCGGCTTGCCCGCGGGAAAGATGAGATTCTCCAGGCCGTTGCCGGCGATTCCTGGCCGACCGGCTCGCCTCCTCCTCTCTTCGGCGACGGCCGCGCCGCCGACCGTATCGCCGAGGCGTTAAGTAAGGTTCCTAAAGCTTGAAAAATGTAAAAGCATATCCTTGAAGGAAAGGAGCAATTTTTACAAAGCAAAGGTATGAAAGTTTTGAGCAACGCCCAATGAGGAGCCCTGAAGTTGCACTACTAATTTTTCTTCTAAGGAAGATTGATGGTATATTTGAGGTTTCTGAGTGAATTTTGCTTTAAGGCGCTCAAGTGTCAACATTGCAGGAGTGAATAGTGGATTATAATTCGCTGCTTAGTGTAGTTTAGCTAGCATTTTACAACCCTGCGCACTCTTGTCGCCGACGGGGCCGGATTCATCGGCAGCCATCTTGTCCGGGCTTTCCAACAGGAGGGCTGGGCGCTCGGCGCGCTTGACAACCTTTCCACCGGACGGAGAGAAAACGTCCCCATCGACATTCCGCTCTATAAGACGGTAAGACGGATGTTCGGGATCGCGACAGCGCGTTCAAAGTTTTCAGCGACTTCCGGCCCTCTTGCGCGGCTCATCAAGCCGCTCAGGCTTCGGTCGGCGTGTCGGCGCGCGAGCCTGCGGCGGAGCGTCCCGGATGCCGGCCGCCTCCGCGGCTGCGGGTGGACGCCGCGAGTTTCGTTCGGCGAAGGAATTGCCGGGACGGCGGAAAGTTTCCGCCGTAGACGGGCGGTTCCATGACCAGGCTCCTTGGCGGGTCGGTTGTTTTGCGGAAGGGAGCCGAGAATTCCGACGCAACTTCTTTGTGGTCAGAAACTTTTGCGGCGAGCATTTTTTCGAATTTTTTTCTTGCGTTGGCCGGCTGTTTGGCTTAATCGTTCAAGTCGAATTGAACGTAGCCCTGTCAGTCAGGGGCGGAAAGCGTCTTGCCGCGCTGAAAGCCCTCCGCGAACTGACGGGGGCGAAGCCTGCCCCGCCTTTCTCTCGAATCAATATCATTGGAGCTTGCGCCTTCGGTTTGGGGCCGCAGAGTCGCGCTATTGACGCCGCCTCGGGCTTGGGCGATGTTCGACTCTCAGTCGGCAAGGATGATCAACGCTCCGCGCATTTATGAGGAGCTGAGCCGGGCGATGGAACCGA
>JAGHDA010000216.1 GCA_021160185.1 Verrucomicrobiota bacterium | reverse complement strand
TGCAACTGCTCCGCCTGGCGGGCGCTCAGGAAGTGTGGGCCGCCGATCCCCTGCCTTGGCGGTTGGCCTTGGCGGAGGCCTTCGGCGCCAGGCCGGCGGCCGGAAAAGACGTTGCAACGGGCGAGCAGATAGCCCGCGAGGCGGGAGACGGAGGCGTCCGCCTGGCGATCGAAGCGGCCTGGGCGGGCGAGGCGGTTGAAGCGGCCGCGCGCGCTCTGCGCCCCGGGGGACGGCTCGTCTTGGCGGGGATCCCCCCGGACGACGCGCTGAGCTTTTCCTCGCACGGCCTTCTTCGCCGCAAGGAGCTGACCCTCCGCCTCTGTCGCCGAATGCGCCGCGCCTATCCGCGAGCCCTCGCGCTGGCCGCCTCGGGGCGGATCGACCTGAAGCGGCTGATCTCCCACCGGCTCCCGCTCAAGCGCGCCCCCGAGGCGTTTGCCCTAAACGCGGCCTATGCGGAAAATGTGGTCAAGGTCATCATCGAGAGTTAAAAACAGCAGGAGCCTATGAGCGCAAACTATGTGGTCGGCCTGGATTACGGAACCAACTCGGTGCGCGCCCTTCTGGTGAAAGCCTCCGACGGAGAGGAAGTCGCGACCGCGGTCTGGACGTACGAACACGGACGCCAAGGCGTGTTGCTTTCGCGGGATCCCAACCTGGCGCGCCAGCACCCGGCGGATTACGTCAAGGGCGCGCGGATCACCCTCCGGAAAGTCCTGGCCGCGGCCAAACGCAGCGTCAAGGGATTCTCGCCCGATCAGGTCCGCGGAATCGGCGTCGACACCACCGGCAGCACGCCGATCCCGGTGGACCGCCGGGGCAAGCCTCTCGCCTTCCAGCCGCGGTTCGCCGAGGACCTGAACGCAATGGCGTGGTTGTGGAAGGACCACACCTCCGTGGCCGAGGCGGAAGAGATCACCCAGCTAGCCCGCGAAATGAGGCCGCAGTACCTGGCCAAGTGCGGCGGCGTCTATTCAAGCGAGTGGTTCTTCAGCAAGATCCTCCATTGCCGCCGCGTCGCGCCCAAAGTCTTCAACGCCGCGCACACATGGGTCGAATGCGCCGATTGGATCCCCGCCATGCTCACCGGCACGGAGGCCCCGGAGCGGATCAAGGCGGGCGTGTGCGCCGCCGGCCACAAGGCGATGTACAACAAGGCCTGGGGCGGCTATCCGGATGAAAAGTTTCTCGGCAAGCTGGACCCTAAGCTGGCCGAGCTGCGCCGCCGCTTGCCCGCCAAGGCCCACACCGTCGCCGAAGCGGCGGGCGGTTTGACCGAGCAATGGGCCAAAGAAACCGGCCTGCGGCCGGGCATTCCCGTGGCGGTGGGCGCGTTCGACGCGCACCTGGGCGCGGTGGGCGCGGGAATCGCCCCCGGCACGCTGGTGAAGATCATCGGCACCAGCACCTGCGACATGATGGTCGCCCCGTTGAGCGAGCCGCTGGCCGACATCCCCGGCCTGTGCGGCATCGTGCCCGAAAGCATCCTCCCCGGCCACTACGGATTGGAAGCCGGCCAGTCAGCCGTGGGCGACATTTTCAACTGGTTTGTGGAATACATCCGTCCCGGCGGCCGCAAAACCGGATCCCACGAAGCCCTTACCGAAGGCGCAGCCGCCTTGCGGCCGGGCGAGTCCGGTCTCCTGGCCCTGGATTGGAACAACGGCAACCGAACCGTCCTGGTGGACCAGCGCCTCGCCGGACTCCTCGTAGGGCAGACGCTTTACACCGCGCCGGCCGAGATCTATCGCGCGTTGATTGAAGCCACCGCGTTCGGCGCGTTGACCATCATCAATCGGTTCGAGGAATACGGGCTGAAAGTCCGACAAATCGTCAACTGCGGCGGCATCGCCGAGAAGAACCCTCTGGTGATGCAGATCTACGCCGACGTGACGGGCAGGCCGATGAAGATCAGCCGCTCGGGACAGACCTGCGCTTTGGGCGCGGCGATGGCAGGAGCGGTCGTCTCCGGACTCTTCCGGAATTTCGCCGCGGCCCAGAAGGCGATGAGCGGCTTGAAAAAGGAAGTTTACCGTCCAAAAGCCAAAGCCCGCGCAGTGTATAAGGAACTCTACCGGCTTTACCGCGACCTTCACGACGCATTCGGCACGCGCGAGTGGCAGGGAAATCTCCACCATGTGATGAAGGAGCTAATCACGATCCGCGACCGGGCGCGGAGGCGTTAAGAGTTGCTTCAGCCCCATGCTGGAAGAACTGAAAGAGGCGGTGTGGCGGGCCAACTTGCAGTTGGTCAAGGAAGGTCTGGTCGCGCGGACCTGGGGCAACGTAAGCGGCGCGGACCGACGCCGCGGCCTGATGGTGATCAAACCCTCAGGCGTCCCTTATGAAAGCATGCGCCCGGAGCATATGGCCGTCGTGTCCCTGGAAGACGGCCGTCCGGCGGAGAAGGGCTTGCGGCCCAGCTCGGACGCGCCGACCCACTTGGAGCTGTATCGCGCCTGGCCCGCAGTAGGCGGGGTGGCGCACACGCACAGCCTGCATGCCACGGCGTGGGCCCAGGCTCGCCGGAGCATCCCGCCCTTGGGGACGACGCACGCCGACCACTTCCACGGACCGATTCCCTGTTGCCGGCCTTTGCGTGAAGAGGAAATCCGATCCCACTACGAAGCCGCAACGGGCAAAGTGATCGTGGAAGCATTCGCCGGGGCCGATCCCATGGCTTGCCCGGCCGCGCTGGCCGCCGGGCACGGCCCTTTTACTTGGGGCGAAACCCCGGACGCCGCCGTGGCGAACGCCGCCGCGCTGGAGTACGCGGCTCAATTGGCGCTCCACACGCTCGCCCTCGCTCCGGACGCGCCTCCGCTCGGCCGGAGCTTGCTGGACAAACACTTTTTCCGGAAACACGGACCCTCCGCGTATTACGGACAGAACACAGACCACCCATAAACAAGGAAGGAACCCTATGAAGAAGCGCATTGTGCAAATCCTCGCCGCCGGCGCGTTGGCGCTGGTTGTAAGCGGCTGTACAACGATGAAAAAAACCCCCGGCACGATCACCAAAGCGCCGTTCGGCAAGCTGCCCGACGGACGCCAAGTCTACCTGTTCACCCTGCGCAACAGTCGAGGCGCCGAAGCCCGCATCATGAACTACGGAGGCATCGTCGTCTCCCTCAAGATGCCCGACCGCAACGGCCGCTTCGACGATGTGGCGCTCGGCTACGACCGTCTGGAGGGATACCTGACCAACAGCCCCTATTTCGGAGCCTTGATCGGCCGCTATGGCAACCGCATCGCCAAAGGCCGCTTCACCCTCGACGGCAAGACCTACCAACTAGCCGTCAACGACGGCCCCAACCACCTCCACGGCGGAATCAAAGGCTTCGACAAGCGGCTTTGGGAAGCTGAGATGGAACGAACGCCCGAGGGCCCTGCCTTGAAGCTCCACTATCTGAGTCCTGACGGCGAGGAAGGGTATCCGGGCAACCTGGACGTGGAAGCGGTCTACACGTTGACCGAAGACAACGAGCTGCGCCTGGACTTCGCCGCCACTACAGACAAGCCGACCATCGTCAACCTCACCCATCACTCCTACTTCAACCTCGCTTGCGAAGGCACGATCTTGGACCACCAGGTGAAGATCGTGGCGGACGCCTTCACCCCGATAGACGCCACCCTCATCCCCACCGGCGAGATCCGCCCGGTGAAAGACACCCCGTTTGACTTCAACGAGCCAACCCCGATCGGAGCGCGGATCAACCAGAACGACGTCCAGCTCCAATACGGCAAGGGCTACGATCACAACTGGGTGATCAAGAAGCCGCTCGGAGCGCTGGGCCTGATGGCGCGGGTGTACGAGCCGAAAACCGGCCGCGTGATGGAAGTCCTCTCCACCGAGCCGGGGCTGCAGTTTTACTCGGGCAACTTCCTGGACGGCACAATCGTCGGCAAAGGCGGACGGGTGTACGTCCACCGCAGCGGTTTCTGCATGGAGCCTCAACACTATCCTGATTCGCCGAACAAGCCCAACTTCCCCTCGGTGGTTCTGCGTCCCGGGCAGGTATATCGCAACACGATCATTTACCGGTTCTCAGCCAAATAACGACCGCGCGCCGACCGGGTTCCGGCGCGGTGGGGCCTCCCTGCCGCCGAGCGCGCCGGGCCCGGCTTCTTAAAAAGAGGAACGCACTATGAAAGCGCTTTGCTTCACGCTGGCGACAGGGACGGGGAGCGTTTTGGGGACGGCCGACTGGCTGGTCATCGCAGGCTACTTTGCCGTCCTCGCGGGGTTGGCCTGGTGGGTCATTAGGAAAAACAAGGAAACGGCCGACGACTACTTCCTTGCCGGACGCCACCTGGGCTGGTGGATCATCGGCGCTTCCATTTTCGCTTCGAACATCGGCTCGGAGCATCTGGTAGGATTGGCGGGCTCGGGCGCCACCGACGGCGTGGCCATGGCGCACTACGAACTGCACGCTTGGTGTCTGCTGGTGCTGGCGTGGGTTCTGGTCCCCTTCTACATGCGCGCCCGGGTGTTCACCATGCCCGAGTTTCTCGAGAAACGCTTCAATCCCACGGCGCGGTGGGTTCTCTCGCTCATCTCCCTGGTGGCCTATGTCCTCACCAAGATTGCCGTCGGCATCTTCGCCGGAGGCATTGTCTTCAGCGTCCTGTTGCCGGAATTGCGCCTGGGGCCTCTGGACAGTTTCTGGATCGGATCGATCCTGGTGATCGTCCTGACCGGCCTTTATACCGTTCTGGGCGGGCTTCGCGCGGTGGCGTACACCGAGGCGCTCCAGACGCTCATCCTGGTCCTCGGCTCGGCGGTGGTCACCTACTTCGGCCTGAAGGCCCTGGGCGGATGGCACGAATTGCGGCAGATCGCCGGTTCGGAAATGTTCAACCTCTGGAAGCCGCTCGTGCCGCCGGGCGTGGAAGGCGTCTGGGCCCCGGTGCGCGAGGTGAACGCCGCGGGCCAGGTGGTCCGCCAGGCGTGGTATTTCAACGACAATTATCCATGGCTGGGCATGCTGTTCTGCGCGCCGATCATCGGCCTCTGGTATTGGTGCACCGATCAGTACATCGTGCAGCGCGTCCTGGGCGCGCCCAGCGAGCGGGAGGCTCGTCGCGGAAGCATCTTCGCCGCTTTCCTCAAGCTCCTGCCAGTGTTCATCTTCATCATTCCCGGCATCATCTGCTACGCCCTCGCCGCGAGCGGCAAAGTCCCCGCGATTCGCGAAGTCATCATGGACTCGAACGGGCAGGTCATTCGCGAGCAAGCGCAGAAGGCTTTTCCGCTTCTGGTCCAGTCGGTGCTCCCCAACGGCCTGCGAGGGATTGTGGTGGCCGGCCTCCTGGCCGCGTTGATGAGCTCGCTCGCCGGGGTCTTCAACGCCTCCGCCACGCTATTCACGATGGATTTCTACTCCAAGCTGCGCCCCGGAGTCTCCCAACGCCAACTGGTCTGGATCGGCCGTCTGGCCACCACCGCCATGGTCGTCATCGGCCTGGCTTGGATCCCCGTCATCCGCGGCGGCAAGGGTCTCTACGACTACCTCCAGGGCGTCCAGGCCTATCTGGCGCCGCCGATTTTCGTCGTCTTCTTCTTCGGCGTCTTCTTCAAGCGCCTCAACGGCGCCGGCTGCCTCAGCGCCCTGATTATCGGCTTCCTCCTGGGGCTCTTCCGGTTGGCTGTGGACACGCCGGTCAAGCTGATCTCAGGGTTTCAGTATCCAAAGGGCTCTTTCCTCTGGATCGTGAACCACATCTACTTCCAATACTACAGCCTGTTCATCTTCCTGGTTTGCGTCGGCGTCATGTTCCTAGCCAGCCGGCTCACGGCGCCGCCTCCCGAGGAGCGACTGCGCGGACTGACCTACGCCACCGTCACGGCAGAAGACCGGGAGCTTTCTCGAAAGAGCTGGGGTTGGCCCGACGTCGCGGCTTCGTTAGCGGTCATTGCCGCCATCATCGCGGCTTACCTCTACTTCACCGGATAGCCGGCGGCGCTCAATCCGGCGCGGGAGAAGAGTCTCTGTCGCCTCCCGCGCCGGACCTCGCCGCAAGGCTTGTTCCTGCCAGGCCGTCGAAGTACTGTGCGCCGGAACAACAACCAAAGGAAGCCAGCTATGATGAAACAACTGACATTTGCAACAGCGACGGCTTTGATGCTTTTCTGCGCCCTCCCCCTCCAAGGAGCGCAAGCCGGAAAACCGCAGAAGCAAGGCCGTGTCGCCGGCAGCGCGCAACGGGCGCGGAAGCCGGCGCAGGGAAAAGGCCGGGTGATCCACTTCGTCTGCTTCAAGTTCAAAGAGAGCGCGACCCGCGAGCAAATCCGCAAAGTGAGGGACGATTTCCGGGCTCTCAAGCGCAAGATTCCCCAGATCGTTTCCCTTCGGTGGGGAACCAACATCAGCCCGGAGAAACTCAACAAAGGCTTCACCCACGCCTTCCTCCTTGTGTTCCAGTCCGAGAAAGACCGGGACGCTTACCTGGTTCATCCTGCGCACAAGGCATTTGCCGGATCCCTTAACGGCCTGATCGACGACGTGTTCGTCATCGATTTCCGGCCCCAGCGGTAAAGCTCTGAAGCGCCTTCCCTTCCCGGGGCGGAACAAGCTCTTCCCCTCCCGCGGGCGCGGCGGAGGAAAAGGCGACAGGGACAAGTCGCAGGGCGAAATCTCCCGCGCGGCGCCTACAGGAGATGCTCCCGAGCGAAGGCAACGGCGTTGCGGAAAATCGCCAGTCCGCCGCCTTCGGCGGGCAAGGCGCCTTCAGCGCGCTGCCGCGTCCAGAGAGGATGGTTCCAAGGCGCCAGATAGGCTTCCGGATGCGGCATCATGCCGAAGACGCGTCCGGTGGGGTCGCACACGCCGGCTATGGCGTTCCATGAGCCGTTGGGGTTGTGTGGAAACTCCTGAGCAGGCTCGCCGGTTTGTGGATCGACATAGCGAAGGGCCGCCAGCCCCTCTTCTTCCACGCGCTCAAGGGTCCGCCGATCCCGCGCCACGAAGCGCCCTTCTCCGTGTCGGATCGGAAGCGAGAGCACATCCACTCCCCGGGTGAAAACGCAAGGGCAATTCTTTTCGGCGCGGACGGTCACCCAGGCGTCGCGGAACACGCCGCGTTCGTTGAGGGCGAGAGCGACCTGGGGCTCGAACAAACGCCCGTCCAGCGCAGGAACCAGGCCCAGCCGCGCGAGCGTCTGGAATCCGTTGCAAATGCCGATGATGAGGCGGCCGCTTCCAATGAACTCTTCCAGCTGGCTCCGGAGGCGGGCGCGCAACCGGTTGGCGAAAACCGCGCCGGCGCCAAGATGGTCGCCAAAGGAAAAGCCGCCGATCAGGGCGAGGATGTGGAACTCGTCGAGTCGGCGAAGCCCCGCGAGGATGTCGTTGAGATGGACCTGCTCGGCGCGGGCTCCGGCCAGCTCGAAGGCCCGAGCCGTTTCCCGCTCGCAGTTCAATCCGAAGCCGGTGATCACCAAGGCTCGGACTTCGCGTTCGCCGTGTCGAGTGGTTTCAGCGCTCATTCCCAATTCAGCGTCTGTGTGAAAGCCCGCTCCAACTCGGAAACCGGAATGCGGCAGATTTCCTGACCGTCTCGGCTCAGCCGCAATTCGGGGGTTTCGATTACCGCGCCCGCCCGTGCGAACGGAACGTCCCCGAGCGTCTTCTCGAAGGCCTCGGCATGCTCCGGGGCGACGGTGGCCACAAACCGCGAGTTGGACTCGGCAAAGAGCAGTTCCCAAAGGCTCAAATCCGGGCCGCGCGCGGGCGCGCGTCCCAGGTCCGCTTCCAAGCCCCATCCGCCGGCGATCGCCTTCTTGGCCAGGGCGACGCCGAGCCCGCCCAGCGCCGGGGTATGGAGGGATCGGCACAGGCCGGCCGCCGTGCAGGCAGCCACGCGTTCGTAAAGGCGACGCGCCGCCGGGGCGTCTACGCGCGGGACCGCTTCGCCCACGCCTCCCAGCATCGCGTAGAACTCGCTGCCGCCCAGCTCTGCGCCCGTCCAGCCAATCAGGTAAACCAAATCGCCCGGCCGTTTCGGATCGAGGGTCACTGCCCGCCGCACATCCTCCATCCGGGCCATGGTCGAGAAAAGCAGCGTGGGAGGGATCGAAATTTTCCGGCCCCCGACCACGCTGTCGTTCTTCATGCTGTCCTTGCCGGAAATGCACGGAACGCCGTACGCGCGGGTCATGTCGTAAATCGCCCGATTGGCCCGAACCAGTTGGGCGAGCTTGTACGGACCGTCAGGATTGCCCGGGCCCTCGACCGGATCGGGCCAGCAGAAATTGTCCAACCCCGCCATGCGGTCCAGGTTGCCGCCCACGGCGACGATCCGCCGCACGGCCATGTCCACAACCGACGCGGCCATATGGTAAGCGTCGATGTCCGCGTAACGCGGAGCCACGCCGGCGGCCAGCGCCACGCCTTCGGCGCTGTCGGGCTGATCCACCGCCAACACCGCCGCGTCGGAGGGCACGTTGCCATGCACGCCCCCATATGGCTTGACCACGCTCAGGCCTTTGACCTCGTGGTCGTACTGGCGGGCTTTCGCCTCGGAGGAACAGATATTCAGCCTCCCCAGCATTCGCGTCAGCGCCTCGGCAGGATCAAGCTTCGGCGGGATCTTCGGATCGGCAAGCCGGGGCCGCCGCCACACCGCCCGCAGCCGCATCTGCGGCGCGCCCTCGTGGAGAAACTCCAGATCCAGAGCCGCCACAACCCGCCCCTGGCGCCGGACCACAAATCTCCCGCTGTCAGTGAAACGGCCCAAGACGGTCGCCTCCACTTCCCGCCGCGCGGCCAGATCGAGAAAGGCGTCGATCTTCTCCGGGGGAACCGCCAGGCTCATCCGCTCCTGAGCCTCGGAGAGAAGGATTTCCCACGGCTGGAGGCCCGCGTACTTGAGCGGCGCCTGCGCCAAATCGATATCGGCCCCGCCGCACACCCGGCACATCTCCCCGATGCTCGAGGAAAGCCCGCCCGCTCCGTTGTCCGTGATGAAGCGGTAAAGGCCCCGGTCGCGGGCTTCGAGAAGAAAGTCGACCATCTTCTTCTGCGTGATCGGGTCGCCGATCTGGACCGCCTGAATGGGCGATTCCTCATGCAGCTCTTCACTGGAGAATGTGGCCCCGTGAATGCCGTCCTTGCCGATCCGCCCGCCGACCATCACCGCCAGGTCGCCCGGAAGGATGGTTTTCGCATGGCCCGGCTCGCCTTGGATCCGGGCCGGAAGCGTCCCCACGGTGCCGCAGTACACCAGCGGCTTGCCCAGATAGCGCGGGTCGAAGTACTCCCACCCCACCGCGTAGGGAATGCCGCTTTGGTTGCCGCCGTCGATGACGCCTTTATGGACCTGATCGCGAAGCCGTCGGGGATGGAACAACCCTCGGGGAACCTCCTCGCGCGGGGTGAAGGGCGAAGCGAAGCAATAGCCCCAAACGTTGATGAGGAGGTCCGCGCCTTTGCCAGTGCCGAGCGGATCGCGGTTCACCCCCACGATGCCGGTCATCGCCCCGCCGTAAGGGTCCAACGCTGAGGGGCTGTTGTGCGTCTCAACCTTGTAGACCAGGCTGAGCCGGTCGTTGAAGCGGACCACGCCGGCGTTGTCATGAAAAACGCTCAAGAGCCAGTCCGCCTTGCGGGCAATCTCCTCCGTGGCGCCTCGGATGTAGGTTTTGAACAGGGAGTCGATCACACTTCGCTCGCCGGTCTCCTCGTCCGTGTACTCGATGCGGGCGTTGAAAATCTTGTGCTTACAATGCTCGGACCACGTCTGCGCGATCGATTCCAGCTCCACATCGGTGGGCCATGGAGGCAGGCCCAACTCGCGGCGTTCGGCCGTGTGAGCCCGGTGCCACGCCTGAATGGCCTTCATCTCCTCCAGCGAAAGAGCCAACACGCCCCGGCGGCTGATTTCCAGAAGCTCTTCGTCCGAAACATCCAGCCGGATTTCCCGCACTTTCGGCTCAGCTTGAAAAGTCACTTTCGGGCAGTTCATAGGAACGCCGGTCTCAGCCCATTCCTTGCGGGAAAGGATCGTGGCGGTCTGGATAAGGCGATTGGCGAGAAGCTCCCAAGCGATCCGCTCCATGGCCTCTGCGTCCAGCTCCTTTCCGTTGAAAAGGTATTCAACAGAGGTATAAACGGCCTCCTCGGAGCCGAGCGGCCGCCCCAGGATATCCTGAATCGCCGAGGCCGCGCTGCGCGCCACATTGTCGGTCACGCCCGGCCGGAACCCCACCACGATCATCCAGTCAAACGGCGGCTCCGGACGCGACTCGCCCAGAACCCCCGTCTGGGTGACCGGATTGGCAAAGGCCTCGAGGATGCGGCGGACGTCTTCGACCGGCGCGTCCAGAAACAAGGTGTACACCTCGCGCGTCCGCGCCCGATCGAGCGGCAGCTCGAGGAATTCGCGGACCTGTTTTTCCACGCGGCGCGCCTGCGGGTCGTCAAAACCCGGACGGGCGCTGATTTCCAGTCGGTAATGCATGGTTTCCTTCGCCGCGCGAGGCGGCTTCTTCCTGCGCTGCGCCAACCTCGGCTCCGGCGGGCGAGCGGACTCGGCGTTCCGCCGGAACCGAGGCGGCGACTATAGGCCCCCGCGCCAACGCTGTAAATTCCGGCAAGTCTTCTTCCCCGCTGCGGAAGCGCTCAATCCTCCGGAACGAGCGGCTCTCCCTTGATATAGGCAAGTCCGTGAAACACGGCCACCGTCTCGCCGCTCTCGTCTCTAATGATCACCTCGTAGGAGGCGGTTCGCCGCCGTCGGGAAAGCTCCCGCGCCTCCGCCACAAGCGCGCCCCCTCCAACAGCCTTCATGAAGGAAATGTTGATGTTGATGGCCAACGCGAGCGCGTTATGGGAGTTCGACGCCGCGGCGAACGCCACGTCGGCCAAGGTCGTCAGCGCCCCGCCGTGCGCCACTCCCGCTCCGTTCAGATGACGCTCGTCGATTCGAAGCCGAGTGACGGCGCGCCCCGCCCCTACCTCGAGAATTTCGACGCCCAACTGCTCGGCCAAACGGTCCCGCTTCGCAAAGAATTCCCGGATGCATTCGTGAAGATCGCCCATTTTGCCTGGCCTTCTCATACCCGCTCGCGCCGGGCATTCCAAGGGAGAACTGCGGCGCGGGATGCGGGTTTCGGACGCGCCCGCAAGGAGCGGAGCCGGAAGTGGCCCTGCAAGCCAGCCGCGGCGGCGGCCGTTTTTGCTTTCGAGGCGCGCGCGTTTCGGGCATTCCTGACCGCATGATTGCGAGGTACTCAAGGCCCGAGATGCGGCGGATCTGGTCCGAGGAAAACAAGCTCTCAATCTGGCTCCGCATCGAGCTGCTCGCGTTGGAAGCGCTGGTCGAGGAAGGAATCGTTCCGAAAGCGGACTTCGAAATCATCCGCGAACGGGCCGCCTTCGACGTGGATCGGTGCCATGAGTTGGAAAAGACGCTCAATCACGACGTGGTGGCCTTCACCACCTGCGTAGCCGAGCGGATCGACCATCCCGCGAGCCGGTGGCTTCACTACGGACTGACCAGCAGCGACGTGCTGGACACGGCCTTCGCGCTTCAGATCGTCCAGTCCGCCGACATCCTGATCCGCGACACCGAGGCGCTGCGCGAGGCGATTGCGAAGCGGGCTCGGGAACACATGCGCACCCCCTGCATGGGGCGCAGCCACGGCGTGCACGCCGAACCGACCGCCTTCGGTCTCAAGCTGGCGCTGATGTACGACGAATTTGGACGGGCCCTTCGGCGGCTCCGCGCGGCGCGGGAGGCGGCCGCTGTGGGCAAGCTTTCCGGCGCGGTGGGGACCAACGCCCACCTGCCCCCGCGCGTGGAAGCCTGCGTATGCAAACGGCTCGGCCTGCGCCCCGCTCCGCTTTCCACCCAAGTGGTTCAGCGCGACATCCACGCCGAGTTCCAGCAAACGCTCGCCCTGGTCGGCGCGAGCGTGGAGCGCTGGGCGGTCGAGTTCCGCCACTTGCAACGAACCGAGGTGCTCGAAACCGAGGAATATTTCGCGCGCGGCCAGAAAGGGAGCAGCGCCATGCCGCACAAACGCAACCCGATCACCTTCGAACGGCTCAGCGGCCTGGCGCGCGTCCTCCGCGGCAACGCCCTCGCCGCTTTGGAAAATGTGGCCCTTTGGCATGAGCGGGACATCAGCCACAGCTCGGTCGAACGGGTCATCTTTCCCGATTCCTGCACGCTTCTCGACTACATGCTCACACTCCTGACCCGGATGATAGAAGGCCTCCTGGTCTACCCGGAAAACATGAAGCGGAACATGGCGCTCTCGCTGGGGTTGTGGAACTCGCAAACCGCCCTGCTGGCTCTGGTCCGCAAAGGGCTTACCCGCGAGGAGGCCTACGCCGTGGTTCAACGCGCTGCGATGAAAACCTGGGAGGCCAAACACGCGGGGCGCGAGGACGCCGACTTTCTCGTCCAATTGGAGCGGGAACCGGAAGCGGCGCGGCTTTTCCAGCCGGGCGAACTGGCGCGGCTCTGTTCCCTGGAAACCCATTTGCGGCATGTGGAATACCGCTTTCGCGAGCTGGGCCTTCTCCCATCGGATCAAAAAGAAGACGCGGGTCTGGAAACCTGAACTGGGGAAGCGCCCATTGGCGGAGAGGGAGGGATTCGAACCCTCGATAGGGGTTTTAGCCCCTATAACGGTTTAGCAAACCGTCGCCTTCAGCCGCTCGGCCACCTCTCCGCGAGAAGCGTGGAGCGGGTGACGGGAATCGAACCCGCGTAGCCAGCTTGGAAGGCTGGAGCTCTACCATTGAGCTACACCCGCAACCGGCTTTGGACTCTAGCAGGCCGGAGGCTCCTGTCAACATCCTGGTGCGGCCTCCTAACCGGCTCGAGCCGGCTCCAATTCGCCGCCTCCTGCGGGCGCAAATTCGCGGGGGCGGACTGAAATTGCGTTGACAGCAACGTTCACCGCTTCTAGGTTGGGTTGCGA
>JAGHDA010000219.1 GCA_021160185.1 Verrucomicrobiota bacterium | reverse complement strand
TTCGCAGCCCTGGAAGAGCCGGGCGTAGTGGTTGCCCACCCACCGGCCCCCCCGATACATGTTCGGCATGTGCCATGCCACGGCGAACCAGAATGTCCGCGTTTCTCCCGGTCGAAGCCGGGCGCGCAGGCGCACCGTGGCGCCGGAGCCCTTCGGCCCCAATCCGGCGGGTTTAGGGGCGAACAGCTCCTCGATGGCGGTCGCTTCGCCGGGCAGGCGGTCGAACGTCTCGATCCGCCCCCCGCCGAGCGCGTAGACCCCCATCTCGCCGAAGTCGGCTTCTCGCGGCAAGGTCTCCTCGCTCACGCCCGCCGGCGTGTCGCGGAATTCGATCCGGTCCACGTTGATGTGCCCCCACGGTCCGGAGGCTTGGTCTACGATTTCTAAATGGGCGCGCTTGCCAAGGAATTCAGAGACATCCCAGTTTTGGGGACGGAGGCGTTCGCGGTTCGCCCCGGAGGCTGAGCGGACCGTTTTCCCGTCAACCAACAGCTTCATGCAGGTTTTGTCCGAGTCAGCGCCCCCGCCGATCAGGAAACTGATGTAGGGCCGGCGTATGACGAACTGGGGCGAGACGAGCCGCCCCGTGGGGGCGTCGCCGCCGAGGAAGGAGTTGACCAGACCTTTGCCCTGGAACCCGGAAACAGGCTGTTGATTTGGAAGGGTTCCGCGGGCGGGGCCTTTGCCGAACGCCTTGCCTTCCGCGCGCCAGTCTCCGTAGTCCTTGCCTTCAAAATCGGCGAAGACCTCCGGCGGGCGCGGCGCGGCCGCGCCGGCTTTCCAGCGCGCCGAGAGCGTCGCTCCGGCCCACCCGTCCCGGCTCACAAGACGGGAAGTTTTCTCCAGGAGTTTGCCGTAGCTGGAGGCGCTGTAATAACAGACGCTGTTGGAGAGCCAGCCGACCAGGGCAATTTCGGCCTCGGTCTCTCCGGGGTTGGACACGGTGTAGCCCAGCAACACGGCTGGGAAGGAAGAGTTTTTCGCGTCCAGCGGAATGAACGGCGAGAAGGCCTCCAGGCTTACCCGGACCGGCAAGGCCGGATCGGGGTATTCCACGCGGCCGATGGGGTATTCGCCGCGGAACCGCACGTTCGGAAAGCCTTCCCGATCCAGCGTGCGCCGGACGATTCGCCCGCCCGCCCGCGCCTCGATGGCGAATCCCTGCCGGACGGGGCGCTCGTAGATGAGCTTGCCGCCTCGAACCTTCCACTCCGGACCGCGGCCTTCCTTCCAATTCACCGCGCCGTAGCCGGTGTTGAAGTTCTGGTTGAAGATGTCCCAGCACCCCAGCCGCCCGTCGCCCAGCAGGTAAACCTGGCCGGCGCAGACTCCGCCGACGGGCATGCCCACTACGTCGAGCTGCTTGCCGGAAAACCACTCCGGCTCGCCTTTCTCGAAGAGAACTCGGATCCACTCGGGGGGAAGATGCTTTTCGACCGGGATAAAGTGTTGTGGGGCGAGTCGGACCTGACCGTCTCCGGCGAGGACCTCTTGCATCCAGGGCGCGGCTGTCGCGAGGGAGACCGAGCCCAACACCGCGCGTTTGAGAAAATCCCGCCGGGGTAGCCCCCATGGGCCGCTTTCCGCGGCTCCTTTGGCGATCTCGGCGCGTCGGGCCGCTTCCTCGTTGGCTTCGGCAAGCCGCTTCTTATGCTCGTTTTCCATCGTAAAACGCTCCTTCTCGTTTAGGAATCGGGGACAGCCTGATTGTCTCAGCCCCGCTTGCCCCGCGTTCGGCTCCTTGTTTCTCGGCGCGGCCGCCCCGGCCCGCGCCGGACCGGGGCGGCCGTTTCCAGCTAGGCGGTTACGGTTGCGCCGGCGGGTATTCCATCACGCGGATGTTGCGGAACGAAAGGTTGGTGGTCGGATCGTGTCCCTGCAGGCTGATCACGCCCGGCTTGGCCCGGTAGCCGACGCGGGCGTTTTCATTCGGCGGGCGCGGGTCGGTCCAGTCGCTCACCTGGCAGCCGTCCACCCACACAGCGATGTGCCGCCCGTGGGCGATGATGGTTTTGGTGAACCATTTGTAGTCGCTGGAGACGACCTTTCGCGCGGGCTGGCGGTTGTAGATCCCTCCGGTGCCGTAGTCCACCGGCTTAGTGCGGTCCCCGTCCCGCCATTGATTGCGGATTTGGCTTTCGTAGCCGCTCCAGAACTTGCCGGGGATCGCGCGGAAAAAGACGCCGCTGTTGAGGTGGTCGCCGTTGGAGATGATGTCCAGTTGCAACACGAAGTCGCCGTAGGTTTTCTCCGTCTGGAGATCGCCCGAGCCGTTCCGGACGTTCAGCCAACCATCGGGCGTGACCGAATAAACCGACTTGTGGCCGGGCAGGACCCGCCAGCCGGAAAGGTCTTTCCCGTTGAAGATGCTTTGAAGCCCCAAGGGGCGGAGCCGCACGTTGCGCACGCGCACCTGGCCCGCGCCCTTCGCCCAGAGGGCCAGACGCCCCCGCCGGATCGGCAGATTCACCGCCCCGGAAAGGACCCCGGCGTTCTGTTCGAGCAACAAGGCGCCGCCGCGGGCGATGATTGTGAACCGCCGCCAGCCCTTGCCGGCTGGCTTCGTCGTGGCCCGCGCCACGGCTCTGATGTCGCCGGCCGACCAGCCTGCGTCCTTGCCCGCCAGCACGGCTTCGTAGCTGTTGTCCTCGCCCGGAGACGCTTCGCCGGGACAGCGAACGAACACCGCCGCCGTCGCCCCGCCTTGAGCCTGGACCTCCAGCTCCAGCTCGAAGTCCGCAAACTCGGTCGTGGTCCGCAGCAGGCGCCCGGCGCCGGGAGCGCGGCATGTCAGACAGCCGTTTTCCACGGTCCAGCCGGAACTTTTGGCGTTCTGCCAACCGAAAGCGGTTTCTCCGTCGAAGAGGAGAATCCAGCCGTCCTCGATCTGACGCGGAGTGAGGGTGTTGGGTTTGCCCGCAGCCAGGAGCGAACTCATAGCCAGGCTCGCGCCGACTGCGGCCAGAGCGGCAAGACGATTGCATTTCATGCGCTAAGACTATGCCGATCGCCGCGCTCAGGCAATCCCTTCCTTCGCCGTTCGCGCTTCAGATCGCAGGGGACGGCTTCTTCGACGTCCTCGTCCGCCGAGCCGCCGCTTGCCTCGGCCCGCTTGCCGCCGGTCCTCCCGGAAAAAGACGCAGGCGCAGTTCAACAAGCTGGCCAAGCGGGCGGCGGGCGGCGAGAATGCGCCCGGAAAGGAGGACCGGAAAGGAGATGCGATACCGAAAGATCGACGCCCGATTGTTTGTGAGGAACCGCGACCGCCTGCGCAAGCTGCTTGCCCCTGATTCGGTGGCGGTGGTCAACGCCAACGACCTGATGCCCACCAACGCGGACGGGACCTTCCTGATGCGTCCCAACTCGGACCTTTTTTACCTCACGGGCGTCGAACAGGAAGAGACGATCCTCCTGTTGGCGCCGGACGCGTCCAACGAGAAGGAGCGCGAAATCCTCTTCCTGCGCGAGCCGAACAAACGCCTGGAACTTTGGGAAGGCCATAAGCTTTCGAAGGAAGAAGCCCGCGAAATCTCCGGGATCCAGGAAGTGCGCTGGCTGAGCGAATTTGCCCAGACCTTCCACCGGCGGATGTGCGAGGCGGAAAATGTGTATCTGAACGCCAACGAGCACCCGCGCGCCGTGATTGAAGTGGAAACCCGCGACGCGCGGTTCGTCCGCTGGTGTCGGGAGCGCTACCCTCTGCACCAATACCGGCGGCTCGCGCCGTTGATGCATCGGCTCCGCGTGGTGAAGGATCCGATCGAAGTGGAGCTTCTCCGCGAGGCGTGTCGGATCACCCGGGAAGGCTTTCTGCGGGTTCTTGGGGTCTTGCGGCCGGGCATGAACGAGATGGAGATCGAGGCCGAATACGCCTACGAGTTCACGCGCCGGGGCGCGCGCTTCGCTTATCCGCCCATCGTGGCCGCCGGGCCCAACGCTTGCGCCTTGCATTACATGCAGAACGACCAGCCTTGCCTGCCCGGCCAGCTCGTGCTCCTGGACGTGGGGGCGGCCTACGCGAATTACAGCGCGGATCTGACCCGCACCGTCCCGGTCAGCGGCCGCTTCACCCGCCGCCAACGGGCGGTGTACGAAGCCGTTCTCCGCGTGATGCGGGCGATGATCCGCGCCGCCGTCCCGGGCAAGCTTCACCGCGAGTGGCAAAAGGAAGCCGAACTGCTCATGTTCGAGGAGCTGGTTCGGCTCGGCCTGCTCCGCCCACAGGAGGGCCGCAACGAGGAGGCGCGCCGCGCCGCGGCCAAGAAATACTTCATGCACGGCCTGGGCCATCCGCTGGGGCTGGACGTGCACGATGTGGGCTCCCTGCGCGAGCCGTTCGCTCCGGGATGGACGCTCACCGTCGAGCCGGGGATTTATATTCCCGAGGAAGGCTTCGGGGTGCGGCTGGAGAACGACGTGCTCCTCACCGAGGAAGGCCCGGTGGATTTGATGGCGGACATCCCGGTGGAGCCTGAGGAGATCGAAACGTTGATGGCCGAGGCAAGGAGAGAAGCTTGAGGAATCGCTGCGAAGATCGCCCCCGGCTCCCCTTGCCTCGTCGGGGTCTTAGCGCAGGGCGGGGGGCGCGGCTTCTCAGCGCGTTTTTATGCCTGGCGGCAGTCGCGACGCGCGCTGCGGGCGGCGCCGGCGGCCGCGTTTCTGAAGGCGGAAGCCCGGCGCGGTTGGAGCCGATGGCGGTGGCCCGCGCCTTGAACGAGGCCTTCGTGGAAACGGCGCGCAGGGTTTCCCCGGCTGTCGTGGTCGTTGCCGTCTTTCGGCGGGAAACGCCGCCGAAGATCGATCCGAAGGTGTGGGACAGCTTTCCGCCCGAAGCTCGCGAAAAGCTGCGAAAAGTCTTGGAACAAGGCCCGCCTCCCTCCAAGCGCGTCCGCGTCGGCCAAGGCTCGGGCGTCATTGTCCGCGAAGACGGCTATATCCTTTCCAACCGGCATGTAGTGCGGGAGGCGCAAGAGATCCGGGTGCGCCTTTTTGACGGACGGGAGTTTCCCGCCAGGCTTCATGGCGTAGACCGCTTCTCCGACCTGGCTGTGCTCAAGATCGAAGCCCGGGGGTTGCCGACGATTCGTTTCGCCGATTCGGACAAGACCCGCGTGGGCGAGTTCGCCATCGCGATCGGCGCGCCTTTCGAGTTGGACTACACGGTCACCTTCGGACATGTCAGCGCCAAGGGGCGCTCGCGCATCGTCCCCGACCGCCTGATGGATCAGGATTTCATCCAGACCGACGCCAACATCAATCCGGGCAACAGCGGCGGCCCCTTGGTGAACATCGAGGGCGAGGTGATCGGCATCAACACCGTGGTGGGCGGCCCCAACACCGGGATCGGCTTCGCCGTGCCGGCGAACCTGGCCAAGGACGTGGCGGAGCAGCTCATCAGGTTCGGCAAGGTCGCGCGCCCCTGGCTTGGCGTGGAAGTCCGTTCCCTCCGCGATTATCCGGAGTATCGCAAGCTCGTGGGCGCTGCAGCGCAGGGAGTGGTCGTGATGCGCGTCCTGCCGGGCGGCCCGGCGGCGGATTCGGACATTCAGGAGGGGGATTTTATCACGCATGTGGACGGCGCGCCGGTTCCCACGGCGGAGGCGCTCCGCAACGCGGTGCGCCGGAAGAAGCCGAACGAAACAATCGAACTGCGCGCGCTGCGCGACGGCGTCGCCCGGCGCATCAAGGCGCGTCTTGCCCCCTGGCCGGAAGCCCCGGACCCGCTCGATTAGCAGCAACGGTATTTAGTTTGCCGGCGCCAGGTTGGGATATCTGAGCGCATAATTCATGAGGATGACCAGTTTGCGCATTACTGCCGTGAGGGCCGCTTTGGCCGGTTTGCCGGCGGCCCTGACGGCGGCAGGCCGGGCGCCGGAGATCATGAACGCCGACCAGGGCGCGGGGTTCAGCAGCCAGGAATGGATTGGCGGCGCGCGGCCGAGCGGGGCGCGGGACCGCCAGGACGGCCGGGGCCGGGCGCTGGGCAACGTAATGGTCGAGCGGCTGTGGCGGAGCGTGAAATACGAGGAGGTGTATCTGCGGGAGCGCGCGACCTTGCCCAGAAATCGGCCGGGCTGGTGAAAGTCTCCCGATCGAAGAACTCGTCCTTGACCAGGCGGCGGACGGTTTCGACCTCGCTCTGCCGAGCAGCGTGGCGGTGTGGGGCCACTGTGCCTACGTGACGGCTGACGGCTTGAAAATCTTCTGGATCACGGAGTCCAGGGTGGATCCGCCGCGTTTCGACAGTCCCTTCAGGCTGACGGCGGAAGGATTCGAGGCCTGGCTGGAGACGTCGACTGTGGGGACCTATCGGGTGGAGGTTTTCCGTGATTTGCGGTCCTGGGAGACGTTGATGACCCTGACCAATGTTTCCGGGCGAGTGCGCATTCTGGACCCGGCGGCGAAGGGCGCCGCACAACGGTTCTACCGGGCGGTGCAGCTCCCGTAGGAGGGGTAAATCGGCGGCCCGGGCGCGGGGAGAGTTTGAGCTTGCGCCGGCGGGTCAGGGATGGTAGCAATGCCATAGATGTTAACTAGAGCTCCCTTCTTGCCTATGAAAACAACGGACACGTGTTTCCGCGGGCGCCGGCGTGTTTGTGCCGGCCAATCGCTCAGCCTTGCCGGTTCACGGGCCTTGTGGCTGGCCACGCTGATCACCAGCGCGCTGGTGTGCGCGGCCTGGGCGGCCGACGACCATGGCGACAGTCCGGCCACGGCCACGGTGGTGACGCCAGGCAGTTCGATCGACGGGAATATCGAGTCAGCTGGTGACGAGGACTACTTCCGGATCGACCTCATGCAGAACGGCATGCTGATCGTATACACGACCGGCGGGACCGACACTTACGGTTCTTTGCTCGACAGCAGCGGCGATGAACTGGCGACCGACGACGATTCGGGCGAAGACCGGAACTTCCTCATCGAGCGAAGGGTTACTGCGGGGACGTACTACGTGCGGGTCCGACACTATTCGAGCGCGGACAGAGGGATGTATTTACTGAAAGTGTACTTTAGTCCCGTGCAGTTCGTCGGCCAATGGCGGAGGGGCCCTGCCTGGAGCGTGGCGGTGTCGGGCGATTACGCCTATGTGGCGTCTTTGTCTGCCGGCTTGCAGGTGATTGACGTGAGCGATCCGGCCCACCCGGTTCGGGTCGGCAGCTGTGAGACCAGCGACGATGCCGTGGGTGTGGCGGTGTCGGGCCACTACGCCTATGTGGCGGAAGAGTGGTGGGACGAATTTGATGGATCGCGAGGAAGGCTCGAGGTGATTGACGTGAGCGATCCGGCCAACCCGGTTCGGTTCGGCGTCTGCGAGACCGGCTATCGTGCCCAGGGCGTGGTGGTGTCGGGCCACTATGCCTACGTTGTGGAACGG
>JAGHDA010000385.1 GCA_021160185.1 Verrucomicrobiota bacterium | reverse complement strand
TGGTCAGGGGACAGCCCTCGCCTACGCTGCCTCCTCTGAACAATGTGTTCCATTTACAGACGACGCTGCTGCTCCTGGTGGCGGCCTGGTCGTACGGGCTGCGGGTGGTGCTCGAGCGGCAGCGCAGGCAGCGCCAGGAACAGGCCGAGATGCTGCTTCGGCGGGAACAATTGGCCGCTTCGGGCCGCCTCGCGGCCGAGATCGCCCACAAGCTGAAAAACCCCCTGGCAATCATTAACAACGCTTCCTACACCCTTCAGCGAACCGTCAAGGAGGGCAAGCGCACGATCACCCAACAAATTCAGATCATCCGCGAGGAAGTCGCCCGTTCGGACCAGCTCATCACCCAGCTCATGGGCTACGCGCAGCTCGGCGAAGGAAAGGTGGAGAGGGTCAACGTCCGCGAGGAAATCGAATCCGCCATCCAACAGGTCTTCCCTCCGGCGGTAAAATTTGAGATCGTTATCTTGCGGGACTACGGGCCGGGCGTGCCTCCGTTGCTGGTGCAGCGGCAACACTTGACTGACGCCTTGGTCAATGTGTTGACCAACGCCCGCGAAGCGATGGGAGGCAAAGGCGCCCTTCGGGTGCGGACCCGATTCGCGGCGGACCACACCGTCCAGATCGACATCGAAGACACCGGTCCGGGCATCCCGAAGGAGGCGCTGCCCCGGGTGTTTGACGAATACTTCACCACGCGGGAAAAAGGGACCGGACTGGGATTGAGCATCGTCAAACACAACGTGGAGATGTACGGCGGAGAAGTGAAGATTGAATCGGAAGTTGGAACCGGGACGCGAGTGACGCTAAAGTTTCCCGTGGTTTCAATGATGCGGCTCCAGCGCTGAAAAACGAACCATGAGCAAGCCCTTGCCACCATTGCTCTTCGTGGACGATGAGCGGAACATGCGGCTCTCCTTCGAGGCCGTCATGAAGGAGGAGGGCTATATCGCGGACTGCGTCGAGTCGGCCGAGGAGGCGATCGAGCGGCTCCAAAACAACGAATACTTCATGGTCATCACCGACGCGCGGCTCGGCGGCATGAGCGGCTACGATCTGCTCCGAAAGATCCGCCAACAGCGTCCGAACTTGCCGGTGCTCATCATCACCGCCTACGCCACGCCCAAGCTGGCCGTCGAGGCCATCAAGGCGGGCGCGTTCGACTATCTCGCCAAGCCGTTCGAGCCGGAGGCCCTTCTCCACGCCATCCATCGGTGCGCCGAACGCTACCGCCTGCTCCAGGAAAACGCCAGCCTCAAAGCCAAAGCGGGCGAAGTGTACGGTCTGGACCGGATCATCGGCGAAAGCCCCAAGATGCGGGAATTGCGCGAGTTGATCAGCACGGTTGCGCCCACCGACGCCACCGTGCTGATCCTGGGCGAAAGCGGCACCGGCAAGGAACTGATCGCCGGGGCCATCCACGCCCTCAGCCGCCGCAGCGCCAAGGCCTACGTCCGCATCAATTGCGCCGCCATCCCGGAAACGCTTCTGGAAAGCGAGCTCTTCGGCCACGAACGAGGCGCGTTCACGGGGGCGGTGCGCCAGAAGATCGGCCGTGTGGAGGAGGCCGACGGAGGCACGATCTTCCTGGACGAAATCGGCGATATGAGCCGCCCGCTTCAGGCCAAGCTGCTCCGCTTCCTGGAAGACGGCACCTTCACGCGCGTGGGCGGCAACCAGGAACACCGGGTGGATGTGCGACTGGTGGCGGCCACCAATCGGGACATCATCGCCGCCATTCAAGAAGGCGTCTTCCGTGAAGACCTCTTCCACCGCCTTAACGTTGTCCAGTTCCGCCCGCCGCCGCTGCGCGAGCGAGGGGAAGACATCGTTCTGCTGGCGGAGCACTTCCTTCGCCAGTTCAGCGCAAGCATGAACAAGCCGATCCGCGGACTCAGCGAGGAGGCCAAGGAGAGGCTTCTCTCGCACACATGGCCGGGCAACGTGCGCGAGCTGCGCAACGTCATGGAACGAGCCGTCATCCTCGAAACCAGCGAGGAAATCCAGCCCGAAAGCTTGCCCGATTTTGAATTGGAAACCCGGCTGCGGAGCGCCGAGCCGGCCTCGACCCGCCGCTACTCGCTGCCGGAGCAGCTCGAGGCTTACGAGCGCACCCTCATCCGCCGCGCCCTCAAGCGTCACCGGGGCAATTTGGAGCGCGCGGCGGATGAGCTGCGGGTGTCGAAAAAACAGATCGAGAAACGGATCCAAAGCCTGAAGATCGACGTTCCAAACTTCGAAAACGCCGCCAGCCGCCCATGACGGTCGCAGCAGCGCCTATCGCAATGTGCCCAAGCCTTCTGGCCGCCGCGGAGCCGATGCCGGTCCTCTCTCCCAGCCATGGCGTGCTGGGCGACATCCTGCTGCTCCTGGCGGTGGGAGCGGGGCTGCTCCTGCTGCTGCTCTTCAGTGTGAAGGCGTTCTACAAATCCCGCAAAGGCCGACGCCGACACCATTCCAGCCGACGCTCCTCCTCGACGCGACGCGCCGCAGCCTTCTCCAAAACGAACGCCTCTTCTTCCTCTTCTTCTTCAGGCTCCTCCCGCCGCCACAAAAAACGGCGGCGGCGCGAACACCGGCCGCGGTCTCCCACCTTGGCTGAGCCCGGCGGCTTGCCCCCCAAACGCGCCGAGGAGCCCGCTGACTCCGATTCGAACACCGCCCAGCTCCCGTGAAGGCCCCCTTAAGCCAACGCATTACTCGCAAGAGCGCGTCCAACCTCGCCATGGCTTTTGTGCTTCTGCCCCGCCCCAAACGGGCGGCCATGTCCGCGCTCTACGCCTTCTGCCGGGAAGTGGACGACATCGCGGACGAGCCCGGCAAGCCGGCCGAAGCGCGGCGGCGCGAGCTGGACCGGTGGCGCAAGGAGTTGGATCGCATCTTCGCCGATAAGGAACCCGAGCTTCCCCTGGCCCGGGAGTTGAAATCCACGGCCCGAGCCTACCGCATCCCGCCCGAGCCTTTCTACGAACTTCTCCGCGGCGTCGAGATGGATCTGGAAATCCGCCGCTACCCCGACGCCGGGCTCCTGGACCTTTACTGCTACCGCGTGGCCTCTGCCGTCGGCCTGATGAGCATCGAGATCTTCGGCTACCGCAACCCCGGGACCCGCGAGTACGCCGTCAGCCTGGGCAAGGCCCTCCAGCTCACCAATATTCTGCGGGACGTGGCGGCAGACGCGCGGCGGGACCGCATCTATCTGCCGCAAGAGTTGCTCGATCGGTTCGGCGTTCCTGAAACGGACATTCTGGAAGGACGCTGGACGGAAAACTACCGGCGACTCGCCGAAGAAGCGGCCGGTTGGGCCGCGCAACGCTACCGGGAAGCCGCCCGCGCCCTGCCAGCCGAGGATCGCCGGAACATGATCGCCGCAGAGCTGATGGGCATGGCGTACTGGAAACTGCTCCAGACCCTGCGGCGCAATCGGTTCGACGTGTTCGGCGGTCCGCGCCCCTCTCTCAGCCGCGCGGCGAAATGGGGTTTGATCCTTCGCGCCGGGTGGAACCGATTCCTCTTGCCCTCCCGTCCCGCTTATGGCTGAAAGCCGCCGCCGTCTCATCGCGGTCGCCGACGACTTCGGCGCCTCCCGCGAGGTGAACGAGGCCGTCCGCCTCGCGCACAAAGAGGGCATTCTGACCTGCGCCAGCTTAATGGTCGCCGAACCGGCCGCCGAGGAGGCTGTCGCTTTGGCCAAGGCTTCGCCTGCCTTGGGAATAGGGCTGCACCTGACGCTCGTTCGCGGACGGAGCGCCCTCCCTCCAGGCAGGAAGCGCGGTTTGACGGACGCTTCCGGGAAGCTGGAAACCAACCCCGTGCGCGCGGGGCTTCGTTTTTTCTTCCAACGGGAGCTGCGCGCGGACTTGGAGCGCGAAATCGACGCGCAATTCAAGGCCTTCGCCGCGACCGGGCTCCGGCTGGACCACGTGAACGGACACCTCAACATTCACTTGCACCCGACGGTGTTCCACATCCTTCTCGGCAGGCCCGAAACCGGCCGGGCGGGCTTCCGGCTGACTCGTGACGACTTTTTCCTGAGCTGCCGGCTGGCGCGCGGCCGATGGGGCTACCGGATCAGCCACGCGATCATCTTCGGGGCGCTCGCCGCCTGGGCTCACCCTCGACTCCGCCGCCGCGGCGTTCCTCACGCCCGACGGGTGTTCGGCCTGTTGGAAACCGGCGCCGTGAACGAAAGGCGGCTTTGCCGGTTGCTGCCCAGGCTCCCCCGAGGAGTCAGCGAGTTTTATTGCCACCCTTCCCTCGAAAAGGGTAAGGCTGAGCTGGAGGCGCTTGTGAGCCCGGCTGTGAAGCGGCGCATCCGAGAGTTGGAAATCGAACTTATCCGATATCAGGACTTGTGAAAAAAATGTGGCAACTGATCGCGATTCTTCTGACGGGCTTGGTGTTCGAAGCCATAGGCGTGGTCTTTCTGAGCAAAGGGCTCAAGCAGCTCCCGGCGCTGGAGGCGTTTCAACCGGGGCCGTTGCTCCGCCTCGTCGGCGCGGGAGCGACCAACCCGTCCCTCTTGCTCGGCGTCTTCTTCGAAGCGCTTTTCTTCGGCTGCCTTCTTGTCCTGATGCGGCGGAGCGACGTGAGTTTCATCTGGCCGCTGACTTCCCTCGGCTTCGTTCTCACCACCCTCGCGGCCAAGCTCTTCCTCCAGGAGCAAATCAGTTGGACGCGCTGGACCGGCGTCTGCCTTATCATGGCGGGCGCGGCGCTGATCACCTGGAGCGAGCAGCAGAAACGCCCCCATGCGCCGGCGGCGGCGGCGGCGGAAACAAGCCCTCGCGCGTTCTGAAAGAGAAGCTGCGCAACGCGGCTTTTACTTCACCGAGCCGCAGAGCTTCTTGACCCAGGGACTCACCAGCAGGAACGCCGCCCCCGCCACGGCAGCGATCAACGCCACCGCCCCGAAGAGCTGCCATAACGGCAGGGTGTCGAATTTGCCGCCCATTAGGCCCGCCATCAGGTTGCCCAGCGCGCCCCCCATGAACCAGATTCCCATCATCTGCCCCACCAGCGGACGGGGAGAAAGCTTGGTGATGCTGCTCAATCCCACCGGGCTGAGGCAGAGCTCGCCCGACGTGTGGAGAAAGTAAGTGGCCACAAGCCACATGGGGCTGACCTTGTTCTCCTCGCCGGCGAAGCTTGCGCTCCAGGCAAGCACTACGAACCCCGCGGCCAACAACAACAAGCCCATCCCGAACTTGACCGGGATGCTCGGCTGCCTGGAGCCGAGCCGCTCCCACAAAACCCCAAAAAGCGGCGCCATGAGGATGATAAGAAGCGGATTCACCGACTGGAGCCAACTCGCCGGCATATCCCAACCGAAGACCCGACGGTCGGTGAGGCGCTCGGCGAACAGGTTCATCGAGGAGCCGGCCTGCTCGAACCCCGACCAGAAAACAGCGCTGCCGATGAAAAGGAACAGGATCACCACAATCCGCCACTTCTCCTCCCGCGTCCATTTGCCGAAGGCAAGCACGACGACGAAGTAAACCAGGGCAAGCCCCAGAATGCCCACGCCCAGCGCCTTGGCCGCCGCCGCCAGGCGAACCGTCATCACCCCGCTCAAATGCAGCGCCGCCACAAGCGTCAGCACAAGCGCTCCCGCCGTCACTGCGGACCAGAAGCGGCCGACCGCCTCCTTGCGGCGGCTCAGGCGGGCCTGATCCAACGCGGTCCTGTCCGGCAGGCGCCCCCACCCGAGGCGGTATTGGATCAGCCCCAACACCATTCCGACCCCCGCGGTCCCGAAGCCCAGGTGCCAGTCGATCTTCTGCCCCAAATAGCCGCAAATCAAAGGGCCGATGAACGCTCCCAGATTGATCCCCATGTAGTAAATCGAGAATCCGGCGTCCCGACGGCCGCCCCCTTCCGGGTAGAGATCGCCCACCAACGCGCTGACGTTCGGCTTCAGCAACCCCGTGCCGATCACAATCAGGATCAATCCCAGGTAAAACGTCGGCACGGTGGGAATCGCCATGGAAAAGTGACCGGCGGCAATGACGCAGCCGCCCACGAAAACCGTCTGCTTCTGCCCCAGAATTCGATCGGCGATCCACCCGCCCGGCAGCGCCGCCAAGTAGACGCTCGCCGTGTAAAGCCCGTAAATTGCCCCCGCCGTCTCGGTGCTCATTCCGAACCCGCCCCGCGCGGTGTCCACCAGGAACAGCACCAAAAGAGCCCGCATGCCGTAGTAGCTCAATCGCTCCCACAGCTCCGTAAAGAAAAGCGTCTGTAATCCTTTAGGGTGTCCCCACATAAGCGACTCCTCCGCAACGCCCTCTCTTTGCGCCCTCGGCCGCCTCCGCCGGCCGAGACGCAAATTGCCCTTGAGAATTCGCCCCTGCGGGAAAAGAGCAAGCTTTTAAGGGCCGGCAAGCCATCCCCAAACCGCCTCACTGGTTCCGCCGTTCTTCTTGGCGGGTTGTTGATCCCAGAGAAACATTCGCCCTGAACCATCGTCTCAGCGGCTGCCTCCAAATCGCAGCCGCCGAGGCGAGGAGGCGGATTTGGGAACATCTTTCTCCGCTCCGAGGTCTGCTTCCGCAAGGGATCGAGGGCGTCCCGCCAGAAATCAAGCGCGGCCAGGATGGCCGCGCTCCAGTCTGCCTCGTTGGTTCGGCAGCTGCGGGCGTTCGAACCGGCGGGGGCTCGTCCCTCTGCCCTGTCCGGCAGGTTGGATCATGGGCCCCGTCGGCGCCATTCGGAGATTGCGCGAGGTCTCCAGGACTCCCGTGTTATCCGATGCGCGATGATCTCAGACGCCGAACCGTTCGTTGCGGCTCCGGACACGCTTAATTCTCAGGCCGCGCATGGCGACCTCAGAGCCCTGACTAGAACCTATCTCAAAATTAAACAACTACTTGCGTGAGCATATATCCCTGCTACACAATGCGCCTGATGTTGCGCTTGACCGACCAGCAGTGGGAACGCATTCGACATTACTTCCCCGAAGAGAATATTCCCCCCGGCCGACCGGGGCGGAAACCCATTCCCACACGCCAGGTTCTGGAAGCGGTGCTGTGGATTTTAAATACCGGAGCCCAATGGCACATGCTGCCGCAGTGTTATCCGAATTACAAAACCGTGCATCGTTGCTTCCAACGCTGGTGTCAACACGAGGTCTTGCGCCAGGCGCTGACCGATCTGGCCAATGAGTTGCGCGAGCAGGGTTCAATCGATGAGTCGGAATGCTTCATCGATGCCACATTCGCCTCGGCCAAGGGAGGAGGCCAGGAGATCGGAAAGACCAAGCGGGGCAAGGGTGTGAAGATTCTCGGCATTGTCGACCGCAACGGTCTTCCATTGTCGGTCAGCGCCCATGCTGCCAATCACCACGAGGTCACGCTGGTGCAGTTGAGCTTCGACTTTTATATGATCGAGGCGAAGCCCGAGAATCTGATTGGCGATCGGGCGCATGATAGTGACAAGCTCTAACAACAGCATGCAACTGACGGCGCTCCGCGCCGCAGCCGACGCTGATCGCGCGCCGGATTTTATCCGCCGATTTTTGTTCTCAGACCGCGGCGTTGGAAGAGGTCCGCAATTTCCCTGAGGCGCGGGGCCGAGGGCGGCCTCAGCTCGCGAAGGCGAAAGCTCCTCCCAAGGCGCGCGAATTTGGCCGCGCCGGTCCGGTGATAGGGAAGCAGACTAATCTGTTCAAGGCTCCGGAGGGAGGCCGCCAGCTCCGTCATGGCATCGAGCTCTTCGGCCGAATCGTTGATGCCTGGAAGGATCGGAATGCGCAGCCAGAGGCGCGCGCCGGCGCGGTCCAGGGCGCGAAGGTTTTCGTGGATGAGCCGGTTGTCCACGCCGCAGAAACGCCGGTGCCGCTCAGGATCCATGCACTTGATGTCGAAGAGGATGAGTTGCGCGCGCTCGGCGGCGGCCAGGAGTTGGTCGGCAGGCGCATAGCCGCAGGTGTCCAAGGCGGTTTGCAACCCCGACCGGCGAGCTTCTTCCAGGCAGGCCAGGAGGAACCGAGGCTGCGCCAGGGGTTCGCCGCCGGAGAAGGTAAGTCCGCCGCCGGATTCCTCAAAAAAGACACGGTCGGCGGCGGCTTCACGGATCAACTCGGCGGCGCTGACCTCCCGGCCGATCCATTGCCGGGCCCCAGTGGGACAGACTTCGACACAAGCCCCGCAAAGCCGGCAGCGGGCGCGCTGGTCCGGGTCGAGCGCGCCGGCGATTCCTTCGGGACAGGCCTGGACGCACGCCCCGCAGCCGATACAGCGGGTTTCGAGGGTCACGATTTCCGGGGCGGGAGAGATGTTCTCAGGGTTGTGGCACCAAAGGCAAGAAAGGGGGCAGCCTTTGAAAAAGACGGTCGTTCGGATGCCCGGCCCGTCGTGGATCGAGAAGCGCTGCAAGTTGGTGATCCGCCCCTTGACCTGCTCCGGCCGAGCGGTCGCGGCGCTGGCGTCGACAAGCTTGTGTTGGCCCGCGCTCATGAAGCCTCCTCGCCCAACAGATCCGTCCATCGGATCTGGTCGATTCGTTCCCGGACCACATCAGCGGCCGCCGGGGCGCTGGGCGGGAAGCTGTGCGCGACGGCGACGCAACGCATGCCCGCCGCTTTGGCGGCCTCGACGCCGTGGACGGCGTCTTCGACAGCCGCGCAGCGCTCCGGGGCCAGGCCAAGCTTGCGCGCCGCGGCGAGGAAGATGTCCGGAGCGGGTTTTTTGCGCGCGGCGTCTTCGGCGCTGACCACGGCGTCCCATCCCTCGAGGGGCAAGCCGATGCGATCCAGGTTGGCGCGCACCTTGAGCAGGTCGGCGCTGGAGGCCAAGGCCGTTTTCAATCCGCGCGCGCGGCAGGCGCGGACCAGTTCGACCGCGCCGGGGAAAGCGCGCAGCTTTTCGGGCGCCAAGGCTAGGTAGATCTCGTAGGTGCGGCGTTTTGCCTCCGGCAGATTCAACCTCACGCCGTATTTCTCGGCCACGCCGCCGATGTAACGGTCTTCGCCGGCGCCTACGAAGGGGAGGAAATCCTCCGGCTGCGCCGGAACGCCCCGTTCCCGGAACATCTGAACCGCCGCCTCGTTGATCAACGGCTCCGAGTCGGTAAGCACGCCGTCCATGTCGAAGACGACCGCCTCGATTTGCGCCCCGTCCGCCACGCCGCCAAGCCTGGAACCCCGGCCGGACAAGTCAAGCGCCGCCTTCCCTTCGCGAGGTTTCCCCGGACAAGGGGCCCGAGGAAAGGCCGGCGGACTCGCCGAAAAGCCGCCCCAGGCCCTTGTAAGCCTCCGGGCGGCGGTCGCGGAAAAACGGCCATTGGGCGCGGACCCGCTCGATCCGGCTCAGATCCGCTTCGGCCAGGAGGAGAGCCGGACAATCCTCAGGGGCTTCAGCGAGCAGCTCGCCCAGCGGGCCGGCCACAAAGCTGCTCCCCCAGAACTCGATTCCGCGGCGGGAAGCGCTTTCTTGAGCGCGCATGGCTTCCGGGCCGGCGGGAGCGGGCTCGAAGCCCACGCGGTTAACCGCCGCCAGGAAACAGCCGTTGGCTATGGCGTGGGCGCGTTGGATCGTGCGCCAAGCCTCCTGGAACCGACGCCCTTCGCCCTCTTTTTCGCCAGGGAGCCAGCCGATGGCCGCGGGACAAAAGAGGATCTGCGCCCCGGCCATGGCGGTCAGGCGCGCCGCTTCGGGGAACCACTGGTCCCAGCAAATGAGGACGCCGATCGCGCCGTATCGCGTGCGCCATGCCCGGAAGCCCAGGTCGCCGGGGGCAAAGTAGAACTTCTCGTGGAATTGGGGATCGTCCGGGATATGGACCTTGCGGTAGAGGCCCAGCAAGGATCCGTCCGCGTCGATCACTGCGGCGCTGTTGTGGCAGAGGCCAGGCGCGCGCCGCTCAAAGAAAGGCGCGATGAGCGCGATCTTCCGGCGGGCCGCCAGTCGCCGAAGCCGGGCGATCGCAGGACCCGAAACCGGCTCCGCCCAATCAAAGAACCGGGCGTCTTCAGTCTGGCAGAAATAACGGGAGGCGAACAATTCCTGGAAACAGAGGATCTGCGCCCCTTGGTCCGCGGCGGCCTCGGCGGCTTCGATCGCGCGTCGAAGGTTTTCCTCCCGATCCTCGCCGCAGGGAAGCTGCAGGAGCCCGATTTTCACTTGTCCGGTCCGATTTGCGCCCGACATCGCGCTCAAGCTACCGCTCCGGCGCCCGGGCGGACAAGCTCAACGCCCTGAAGCGGCGGCGCGGCCCGCGCTCCGCCGGCGGAGAAGAGTTGATCCTGCGCCGCGGCGGGGCTAGCAAAGAAGGCGCCCCGGAGCGGTCCCGAGGAAGGGATGACGCGCCCGGAAGGAAAAGGGAGGCGGATGTTTTCATGGACCTGTGGGCGGAGGCAAAGCGGCTTGCCCGGTACCTTGCGGGCAAGAGGACGGAGCTGGAGCGGCTCGAGCTCAAGGACATCGTGACGGCAAAGGCCGTCCTCGACATCCACCGCAAGAAAATCGGCAAGGAGATTGTCGCAGTTCCCCTGTTTTCCCTTCGTCCGATTCACCTCCTGGATCGGGAAAACGCGGCGGAAACCGCGCGGCAAAGGGCGGAGACGCTCCGCGCCCATCGCCAAGAGCTGCTCCGGCGCGGAACGCTCGACTGCGAGACGCTGGCGCGGCTCATGCCCTCGGTTTCCTGGATCAAGGTCGTGAAGGAAAGAGAAGGCTCTTACCTGGCGTTCGAGGGCAACGGCCGAATCGCCGCCCTCCAATCCGTCTTCCAACTCGAGGACGGCCTCCTCGTCGAGGCGGAGGAATACAAGTTCCGGAACCCAAAAAAAATTCTTCGACGGCTCAACCGAGTGCGGCGGTTGAACGGGCTCCTGCCGGAAGCGAAGCGCGGCCCGAAAGAGTAATCCTCTCCTCGTCTCCGTTTGGGGTTTGCCGGACCGGGGGCGGATGCTCCATACTGCCGCCATGCTTGTTGTTCATGTCCATGTCCATGTGAAGCCGGAGTTTGTCGAGGCCTTCAAGCAGGCCACGACGGAAAACGCCGCGCAGAGCCTTCAGGAGCCGGGCGTGGCCCGCTTCGACGTGGTCCAGCAACAGGACGATCCGACGCGGTTTGTGCTGGTCGAGGCCTACCGCGACGAGGGGGCTCCGGCGGCGCACAAGCAGACGGCCCACTACGCGAAGTGGCGGGACGCAGTGGCCCCGATGATGGCCGAGCCGCGCCGGATCGTGAAATACCGGAACGTGTTTCCTGAGGACAACGCGTGGTGAACGCGAAGTTCAATTTCGCCGCCGCCGGCGAGATCCGCTTCGGATGCGGACGCGTCGCGGAGGCGGGAGCGATCGCGGCGGCTTGGGGCCGGAAAGCGCTGGTCGTGGCCGGCCGGAATCCGGAGCGCGCGCGGCCGATTATCGACTCGCTCAAGAAAGCGGGCGTTGAGACGAGCCTTTTCTCTGTGGCCGGCGAGCCTACGGTCCGATCGGTTGCAGCGGGCGCGGCGGCGGCGCGCGAGGCGGGAGCGGAGCTGGTGGCGGGCTTCGGCGGCGGCAGCGCCCTGGACGCCGCCAAAGCGATCGCCGTTCTGGCGGCCAATCCGGGCGAGCCGCTCGACTACCTCGAGGTGATCGGGCGCGGCAAGCCCCTCGAGCGGCCGGGGCTGCCCTGCCTGGCCGTCCCCACCACCGCCGGCACAGGGGCGGAAGTCACCCGCAACAGCGTCCTGGCCTCCGAAGAGCATCGGGTCAAGGCGAGCCTGCGCAGCCCGCTCCTCTTGCCCCGGTGCGCCGTGGTGGATCCGGAATTGACCCGCTCCCTGCCGCCGGATCAGACCGCCGCGTGCGGGATGGACGCTCTCACGCAGCTTATCGAGGCCTACCTGAGCCGCAGGGCCAATCCGCTCACGGACGCCCTCTGCGCCGAAGCGATTCCCCGCACGGCGCGCGCGCTGCCTCGCGCGTTTGAACGGGGCG
>JAGHDA010000313.1 GCA_021160185.1 Verrucomicrobiota bacterium | reverse complement strand
TCGCCGATTCCGCGGGATCATATCCTGGTCCGGAAGGCGGAAAACCTGGAGGAGCTCCGGGAATGGGCTGAGTCGGATCCGGTCCGCCTCATTCAACTAGCTGTGGAGAGCCTTGGCCCGCGGGCCACGGCCGAGGAGATCCAACAGCTGCTGGTCCCGGACATCGTGGGGGAAGGTCGATGGAAAAGCTGGTGGCCTGCGGTGAAAAAACAACTGAAAGCCGACGGCCGATTTCAGATACCGGCGCGCAAGGCCGAGCCGATTCTCTTCAATCCGGAAGCCTCTTCCCTGGACGATCAACTGCTTCAACGCCTTCAAAGCGCCAAGGGACTTAAAGCCAAGCTGAAAGTGTGCGTGGAAATGCTCGAGCAGTTCGACAGCTTGCAAGCGCCCGAGCTGACGGTCGAAGAGGCCGTTCGCACGCTGCTCGAAGAAATCCCCGCTTATCAACGGACCCGCCCCGCCCTGGCGCTGGAGGCCGTCCTCCGAACCCAGGAAATGGAAGCGCGCCTCCAACGGGAAGCCAACGCGGCGGCGCGAGAGATCGAGCGGGAAATTTGGGAAAACTCCTCTGACCCAAGCGCGGTGCTGGCCGGGCTGAGCGCTTCCCTTTATCGGCGGGCGTTGGAATCGTTGGCCGCGTCGCTGCCCGACCGCTACCTGGACTTGCTCTTCAAAAGCCTGAACCGATTCAACGAGCGCCTCTGCCGGGAGACCATTCGCTTCCTTGTCGATCGCGGGCACGAAGCCGCTTTCCGCGAAGCCCTTTCCCGAAAAGTGTTCCAACAGGAGGCCTCCGCAAGCCTTCTCCTTTGGCTGGCCAAGGAATACGCCAAGGACTACTTCTTGGAAATTCCCGGCGACCAGATCCTACGGGCGATCTTGCGGGCGATCGAGACCGAGTCGGGCGAGGGAGGCCGGAGTGTGCCTTTGGCGGAATACCTCGTGCGGCAGCCGAAGCTTTTGATCAAGATGGTGGCGGCTTCGGATCTGGAAACCATCAAGGACATCGCCGCGCGCATCAGTTTTACCCGAGGGTTCGACGACGTGGACCGGCGCTCCATCCTGGCCACGTTGGTGAAGGCGTTCCCCGCCGCGCGGATAACCTCTTCCGCTGAGACGGAAACGCGCGAGGGCGCTCTTGTCGTTTCATGGGAAAGCCTCCATCGCAAACGCGAGGAATACCGGCGGCTTGTGGAAAAGGAACTGCCGGCATGCTCGCGGGAGATCGGCGTGGCCCGCAGCCATGGCGACTTGCGCGAGAATCATGAGTACAAAGCGGCCAAGGAACACTTCGAATCGCTCTTAAAGAAGAAGACGCAGATCGAGCGCGAGCTGACCCTCGCCCAGGGAACCGACTTCAGCGACGCTCCCGCCGACCGGGTCGGCATCGGCGTCACCGCGCGCCTTCGGGACCTGGACACCGGCGAAGTCCAGACACTCAGCATTCTGGGAGCGTGGGACTTTGACGAAGCGCGACACATCATCAGTTATCGCAGCCCGCTGGCCAAGGCGCTGATGGGCAAGAAGGTCGGCGAAGAGGCCGAGCTGGAGCTTGAAGGCCGCCGTTCCCGCTACATCGTCGAGGCGGTTCGGCCCTACCGCGAAGCGACGGCGGCCGGGACGGGCGAGTCTTCAAGCGAGCCGAGCGAGGCGCCCTCCTCCTCTCTTTCGTGAGCCGCTTGCGCTGCGCGCTGAACCGGGCTCGTCGAACGAAGCGGGAATCTCCAACGCAGCCTTCTGGACAGCGGATCTCAGGAGAGACAAGCTGTCCTTCGACGCTATTCTTTGAGGCCGGAGGAATGAACAAGAACGCCGATCGATCTGTCTGAGGCTTACACATGAAAACGAGGCGACGCAATTTTCCGAAGATCCAGGCCGCCTCGGCGGTTCTCCTCGCATTGTTCGCCGCCCAGACCGCCGCGGCGCAGATGGACCCGCGCCGGGACGCCGCCGTCGCCGCCGTGGCCAAGGCCCTGCCGGCGGTGGTGAACATCGCCACAGAACGGCTCGTGGAAATCCGCGATCCGCTGGAGGAATTCTTCGACCGGTTTTGGGGGCCTTACTACCGCCGCCGGCCGCCGGCCGCCGAGTACAGCCTCGGGTCGGGAGTCGTCGTGGACGAGCAGGGCTACATCCTTACCAACGACCACGTCGTGCGCCGCGCCAGCAAGATTTCGGTTCGCTTGGCGCAAGACCCGGACGGCAAATCCTACGAAGCCGACCTGATCGCCCGCAGCGCCGAGGCCGACATCGCCCTGATTAAGCTCCGTTCGAAGCCGGAAGAGAGCTTCCACACCATTCCCTTCGCAAAAGACGACGACCTGCTGTTGGGCGAAACAGTCTTGGCTCTGGGCAACCCCTTCGGCCTGGGCGGCACGGTGACCCGAGGCATCCTCAGCTCCAAGAGCCGGCGGCCTCCGGTGGAAGGAGCGCCGATGGGCATCGAGGATTGGCTCCAAACCGACGCGGCCATCAACCCGGGCAACAGCGGCGGGCCGCTGATCAACCTCAAAGGCGAGCTGATCGGCGTCAACGTGGCCGTCTTCGAAAACGCGCAAGGAATCGGCTTCGCCATCCCGATCAAGCGCGTGGCCGACGCGCTCTCGGAAATCTTCACGCCTGAGACGTTGGGCTGGTGGTTCGGGGGGCGCATCCGCCAGAACGGAGCGGAATTGACGGTAACGGCGGTGGAACCGGGCAGCCCCGCCGCGAAAGCCGGCCTGCAACAAGGCGATCGCATCGTGGCCGTCAACGGCGCGCCGGCCGGAGAGCTGATCCGGTTTGTGCGGCTCCTCGTGGGCGCGGGGGCAAGCCGCGCCGCCAAGATCGGGGTCCTGCGGAAAGGCCGGAGCTTGCAACTGCAGGCGCGCCTCCTGCCCGCCTCCCATGTGTTCAACGCGGAAACGTTTCGAAAACGGACCGGCATCCTTCTGGAGGAGCCGCGAGGGCGGGGGCTGCGCCGCGCGGGGACCGACGTCCCGGAAGGTCTGCTGATTGCGGAAGTCGATCCCGGCAGCCCTGCGGCCGAAGCGGGCCTCCGCCCGGGATTCGTCCTCCTGGCAGTGGAAGGCGAGCCGGCGCAAAGCGCCGCCGAGGCGGCGCGCCGGATTCACCTCAAGCCCTCCGGGAAAACTATCCGCCTTGATGTGTTGATCCGCTTCCGGCGCGGGGCGATTATGTTCCAGCAGCAACGAACAGTGGAGCTTCGTCTCCGTTGATCGAGAATTCGATGTCGCCGACCGAGCCAAATCAGAAGGAGACCCAAGCCGAGGCGGTCATCGAGGTGGAAAGCCTGACCAAACGCTACGGCCGCCACGCCGCCGTGCGGGATGTTTCCTTCTCGGTCCGTCGCGGGGAGATTGTAGGGCTGCTCGGCCCCAACGGCGCGGGCAAGAGCACCATCCTCCGCATTGTGGCCTGCTACATGCCAGGCTCGTCCGGAACGGTGCGGATAGCCGGCTTGGACGCGTTCCGGGAGGCGGACGAAGCCCGCAGGCGCATCGGCTACATGCCCGAACACAACCCGCTCTACGGGGACATGCGCGTGCGGGAATACCTCCGGTTCCGCGGGCGGATCAAAGGCCTTTCCGGGAAACGGCTGCGCGCCCGGATCGAGGCCGTAGTCGAGCTGTGCAGCCTGGAGGAGGCCTTTCCTAGGATCATTGCAACCCTCTCCAAAGGCTACCGCCAGCGGGTGGGCCTGGCGGACGCTCTGCTCCATGAGCCGGAGGTCCTGATCCTGGACGAGCCGAGCATCGGCCTGGACCCGCGCCAGATCCGCTCCTTCCGTCGCCTGATCCGCTCCCTCGGCGGCCGGCATACGATCGTGCTCTCTTCCCACATCCTCCCCGAAGTGGAACTCACATGCGGCCGCGTGCTCATCGTCCACCACGGCCGCTTGTTGGAAGCCGACGAGAAGCGCGGCGAGGAGCGCCAGGTCTGCGTCGAAGCGCGCGCGCCGGCGGACTTGCTCGCCAAAACCTTGGAAGCGATCCCCGGAGTCGGCGCGGTCCAGACGGACGAATTGGGCGACGGCTACTGCCGATGCCGCCTCGACCTCCAACCCGGCGCGGATCCGCGAACCACGATTTTCGAGCTGGCGGCGGCGAACGATTGGAAACTGCGCGAGTTGCGCCTGCGCAAGCCTTCGCTGGAAGACCTCTTCATCCAAGCCACTGCCGGCGCACAGGAAACCGACACGGAGGAGCAAGCGGCATGAGAGTCTACCTGACGCTGCTGTGGCGCGAGTTCTCGGCCTATCTCTACTCGTTCACGGGCTACGTCATCATCGGCGCCGTGCTTTTCCTCATCGGCGCAAGCTTCACGGTGATGCTCGCCGCCTACAACGGCGATTCGGCCGCCGCGCCCCTGACCGAGCTCTTTACAGCACGATGTTCTTCTGGCTGATCCTCCTTATCGCCACCCCGGTCATCACCATGCGCCTCTTCGCCCAGGAAAAGTTCACCGGCACTTTCGAAACGCTGATGACCTGCCCGGTGGGGGACGCCCAGGTAGTCCTGGCCAAATTCAGCGCCGCTTTCCTGTTCTACATGCTCACCTGGGCGCCGTTGCTCCCCTGCCTGCTTCTCGTCCATCGCTACGCCAATCCCGGGACGGCTCTGGATCCCTGGACCGTGGCCGGGACCTTTCTGGGCATCTACCTCATCGGCGCCGCGTACACCGCGATGGGGTGCTTGGCCTCCGCCCTCACCCGGAGCCAGATCGTGGCGGCGATGGTAAGTTTCGCCTTGGGCTTGACGCTGTTTCTGCTCAGTTTCCTGAAGTACAGCCTCGGCCAGGAAGCGGGTTGGGCGGGCTACGCAGCCTCCTATATTTCGATGGTGGAGCACATGGAGGACTTCGTCCGCGGGGTTGTGGACACTCGGCGCGTCACCTTCTATCTCTCCCTCACGACGCTGTTTTTGTTTCTGACCGTCCGCGTGGTGGAAAGTCGTCGTTGGAGGTAGCCCCATGAGCCGCGCGCAATCATCCGGCCCCAGCTTTTCCGCCGAGCGGCGGTGGCGCGTCCTTTTTCAGACGCTGGTTTCCTCCCTGGCCCTGGCCGCCATCGTCGGAATGGCCAACTACCTCTCCGCCCGTCATTTCCGGCGCTTCCAATGGGCCGAGCGGGCGCGGTACGAACTCTCCCCGGCAACCCGTCGCGTGCTCGCCTCGGTTACCAACCAGATCCAGGTCATTGCGCTCTTCGACAAGGACGCCGGGCTTTACCAACCGGTTTCGGCCCTGCTTCGGGAATACGCCTACGCTTGTCCGCAGCTCCGGCTTGAGTTCATCGATTACACGCGCGACCCCGGCCGCGCCGAGTTAATCGCCGCCAAGTACGCCCTTCCCGCCTCCGCGTCCGATCTGGTGATCTTCGACAACGGCAGCCGCCGCCGGGTGGTGCAGGCAAGCGAGCTGAGCGACTACGACATCGGGGCGTTGGTTGCCGGGGCGAAAGAGGCGCGGCGGATCAATTTCAAGGGCGAGCCCGCTTTTACCGCGGCGATCGCCGGGCTCATCGATCCAACGCGGCCGAAGGCATATTTCCTGAGCGGCCACGGCGAACACGATCCGGAAAGCCGCGAGAAGATCATGGGCTACTCGCGCTTCGCTGAGCTGCTGGAAAGCAAGAATGTGCAGGTCCGCAAGCTGCTCCTGGCCGGCAACCGTCAAGTGCCCGAAGATTGCGCCCTGCTCGTCATTGCCGGCCCGCGCAGCCCGCTGGATCCGGGAGAGCTGGAAGCGGTGGACCGCTATCTCCAACAAGGCGGCCGGCTGCTGGCTCTGCTCAGTTTTTACCAAGCCCGCCGCGCCCGCACCGGCCTGGAGAACTACCTCTTGCGCTGGGGCGTGCGCGTGGGGGACAACTACGCGCTCGACCCGCCCAACTCCATCAGGGGAAACGATCTTGTCTGCACCAATTTTTATCTGTCGCACCCGGTGATGCGGCCTCTCAAAGGGCGCTCGCTCTACCTGGTTCTAGCCCGCTCGGTCATGCCCGAGCCGCAACGTCGGGTCACCGGCGATGCGCCCCAGGTCCAACCGCTGTTTACCACCAGCCGCCGCGGTTTCACCGCAAGCGCCTTCACCAAAGAAGGCCTGCCGCGGCCTGCCCCGGGCATCGATCGCCAAGGCACAATCCCCCTGGCGGCGGCGGTGGAAAAGGGCAACCTCACCGGCATGGAAGCGGATCGCGCCTCAACACGCCTGGTGATCGTGGGCGAATCGATCTTCCTGGGCAACGAAACCATCGTCAAATTGGCGAACTGGGACTTTGCCGCCTCAGCGGTGAACTGGCTCCTGGACCGTCCGTTGTATCTGGCTGGCATTGCGCCCAAGCCGCTTGTGGAATATCGGATTAACTTGACCCGTTCGGAGATGAACCGACTCCGCTGGCTGCTTCTGGTCGTGTTGCCCGGCGGCGTGCTGGCCCTGGGCGCTTTGGTCAAGCTTCGCCGGCGCGCCTGAGAGAGAAGAGACGGCGGTTCGAAGCGCGCAAGGAGAAATGAAAACCGCGACCACTAAATGGCTGTTGCTGACCGCCCTGGGGCTGCTGGGATTCATCCTTCTTTTTGAGCGCGACACTCTGGACACTCCCGACATCCTTCTCGCCCAGCGGCGGATCCTCCCCGGGTTCAACCCGAGCCGAGCGCGATCCGTGGAAATCCGGCTCGGAACCAACACGTTGCTTCGCGTGGAAAAAACCGATCCCGGCGTCTGGGCTTGCCGTTACCCGGTCTCCTATCCGGCCCGGACGGAGCCGATTGAGCGGTTTCTCAAAACCCTCCGCGAACTCTCCTTCCAAGGCGCGATTCATCCGGGGGAATTGAAAAGCGGGGCGACCAACGGCCTGGCCGCTTTCGGCCTCCAACCGCCCGCCGCTGTGGTTACGGTGGAAACAGATTCCGGGAGAGAAGAGCTGCGGCTCGGCAAGCGCACCGTCCTCGGACGGCAGATTTACCTCCAGCGCGCGGGGGCGGATCGCATCTACCTAACGGCCGACTCCCTCCTCAAGGAACTGCCCCAATCGCCCGCGGCCTGGCGGGACCCGGCGCTTTTGCCCGCTGCGCCGCTCCGCATCCGGCGCATCGAAGCGCGGCCCCAAACCAACGGCTTTGAAGTCGCCCGCGACCCCCAAACCCGGCGATGGGAAATGCTCAAGCCGCTGCGCCTCGCAGCCCACACCGCCAAAATCGACTATCTTCTCCAACAGTTGCGCCTCAGTTCGATCGCCCAATTCGTCGACGACGCGCCGGAGCCGCGGCTAGCGCGCTACGGCCTAGCGCCGCCTCGTAGGGAATTGCTCCTGTATGGCGAGAACGGCGAGCCGCAAACCCTTCAGATCGGCGCGGCGGCCACTAACCGCACGGATCTCCTTTATGTCCGAAACCTGAGCCTCGGCCCGGTTGGGCTGGCGCCCCGCGCGGCGCTCGAACCCTGGCTCGGAAGCTACCGGGATTTCTGCGATCGCCGGATGATGGTCTTCGACCCCGAAAAAGTCCGCCGGATCCGCATCAAGGGAAAGGAAACGTTCGATGTAGTCCGCGAAACCAATGGAACCTGGCGCATCCTGCCGCCGTTCAGCGCTCCCGCAGATCCCGCCCTCGTCATGGAAACCCTTTCCGAACTGGCCCAGGCGGAGTTCATCGAATTCGAGCGCGAAGTGGCCGCCGACTTCAAGCCCTACGGGCTGGATCCCCCTCTCCGGGAATACGCGCTTTACGAAACAGCGCAAACCGCCGCAAAGAGCCCGCCGAAGCCTCTGGCCCGAATGGCTCTCGGCAAGCCCAAGCGGCTGCTTCTCTTCGCCCGGCGGGACAGCGAAAACAGCGTGCTCCTGATCCCGGACAACCCGCGCCTGCCGCTCGCCGCCTACCAATTGCGCGATCGCCAAATTTGGAACGTCTCGACCAACCAGATTGCGGCCATCACGGTGACCCAAGCCGGCAAATCATTCCGCCTGGTCCGCCAAGGCCCGTTCAACTGGGTCCTCGCTTCAGGCCAGGCGCAATTCCATCCCCTGACTATTGAAGAAACCGCCTACCGCGTAGGCCGTCTCCGCGCGGCGCGATGGGTGGACCGAGGCAAAGAGCGGCTGGCCCGGTACGGCTTCGACCGGGCCGACTATAGGCTCCTCTTGGAAGTCAAGGGACAAACCGGCGCCCGAGAACTGCGCCTGGGCGCGCGATCCCCCGGCGGAGGACGCTACGGAGCGACGGATCTCGGGCCGCCGTTCGGCTGGGTCATCTTCGAAGTGCCCGAGCCGATCCTCGCCTTCCTTGAAAGCGACTTGACCGTTCAACCGCTGCCGTGAGATGGGAGCCCTCCAATCCAGGCGCGCCGCCTCGCGAAGCCGCATTCTGAAAAAGACGCGGATCGCGCTTCTGACCGGCGTGTTGGGGCTCCTGCTTACGGCGGCGTGGGTTCCTCTGCCTGTCCCGCGCTCGATCCAAGCCAGGCTGGAAAACGCTCTTCGCCTCCGGGGCGTCACGCTCGACGCGAAACGCCTGCGATTTCGGGCGTTTCAAGGATTAACCGTGGAAGGGCTGAGCCTGCGGTTCGCTGGGGAACCGTCCATCCGAGTGCGGGCCGCCGCGGCGACGTTGGCGCTGAGCTGGAGAAGCCTGCTCCGGGGAAAACTCCGAATCGCCGCCGCGCGCCTTGAGCAGGCAATCGCCGAGCTGGAGGCGTCCGAACCGGGGCGTCCGGAGAAAACCCTCCGCGTCCGCATTCCCTTTGCCGAAGCGGAGACGCCTTCGGAAAATCTCCTCCGGCTTCGCGTCGCGCTTCTGGAGATCCTCGGATGTCGGCTCAAAATCTCCGGAACCATTGCCAACTTCGCCGCGGCGTTCAGCCTGCCGGCAGGGAAAACCGGGCGCAAGCCGGCCAATTTCATCATCAGCGACCGTTTTTTGGCTTCCGTCGAAAACCTCCGCTTCGCCTCCAACGCTGAACTCCGGCTCCAGTTTTTCTGGGATCTCCAAAAGGCTGATAAATCCAGCCTCCACATCGTGGGGCAACTGCCCGAAGCGCAAGGTCTTCCGGGCGCGCTCGAAGGAGCGCGTTTCCGGGCCGACCTCGTTCCCGCTCCGCCCGCCGAAGGCGCGAACGCCCTGCGCGCCGAGCTTTCTCTCAGCGCCCGCCGATTCGCCGCGCCCCACAAGGCGGCGCGCTTGGAAAACCTCCGCCTCACCGCCCGGGCGTTTCTCGACGAAAACCTGCGCCTCGCTCGGGGCGACTGCCAAATCACGGCGGAGCAAGCGGAAGGATCGCAAGGAACAAAGGTTGAACGGCTCACGGCCGAGGCGGCCTGCTCCCCGGAGGAACCGGGCAAGACGAACGCCCTCTCCCTGCGCCTTGCCGCCCGGAATCTTAAAACGCCCTGGCTTACAGCCGACGAGGGCAAGTTCGAGGCGAGCTCGACCATCCCCAAATCCTTCGGCGCGCCGCCTTCAACCGTTCGTGGAAGCCTGCGCCTGCGCTCTCCCCAATGCTTGCTGGGACAAGCCGAAGAAATTTCCGTCGCTTTCGAGGCGCAGCCCGCGCAGGGCGCGCCCTCCCCCCCTCCGTTTCGGGGCGCGCCGAAGTGGCTGGATCGCTTCCGTCTTCAGCTCGATGCGGCGATCGGCGGATTGCGCTCGGAGCGCGCGCCGTTCACGGCGCTCTCTTTCAAAGCCGCACTTTCTCCGAAAACCTGGAGTCTCGCCGATTGCTGGGCGGAATTGCCTCCGGGCGAGCTGATGATTCCCCAGGCCGTGTTGGACCGTAGCGCCAAGACCCTCACAGCTCAGGTGGAATCCAACTGCGATCCGCATCGCCTCGGCGCGCTCTTGCCGCCTAAAGCTCTCGCTTGGCTCGACCGATTCGGATGGCGGACGCCGCCGCGCGTCGTCGGCCGAATCAAGCTGCGACTGCCCGATCTGCCGCCGGCCAGTCCGGAATGGCCGCGGCGCGCGCTGACCGCCCTCCAACTCGACGCCCAGATCCAGGGAACTCACGTTTCCTATCGAGGCGTCCCCATGGATGAGGCCCAAGTCCGCCTCCGGCTCGCCGACGGCCTCCTCCAAATCGACCCGCTGCTTCTCAAACGACCCGAAGGCGAAGCGGAGCTCCGCTACCGCTTGAACCTGCTCACACAAGATTTTCGGTGGACGGTCAGCCGCTGTCGGATGCTGCCCAAGGCGGTCGCCCCCGCGGTGGACCGCTCCCTCCCGGGGGTCCTTGCTCCTTTCGCCTTTCGCCGACCGGCTCATGTCGCCGGAGAAGTCTGGGGAACCCATCGACCGCCGAAAAACACCGAGTTTGACCTGCAAGTCGCCGTGGACGACTTCTCTCTGAGGGGCGAGAGATGCGACACGGCCCAAGCGCGGCTTTCCATGAGCAACCGGGTTGTTTTCATCCAGGATCTCCGCATCCGGTCCGGAAAGGAAACCCTCCAAGCCGCGCGAATCGCTGTGGACACAAGACGAAAACAGGCGCGCCTGGAAAAGGTCGTCGCTTTCGCCGATCCGCTCCGGCTCGCCCGAGCGGTCGGCCCCAAAGCGGAGCGCGCGCTTGCCGGCTGCCGTTTTGAGGCCCCTTTCCGCACCGAAATCAACGGGCTCATCGCATGGGAAACCAACGCCCCAAGCCGCCTGGATTTCGCCGCGGAAGGCGGGCCGTTCACCTTTCACCGTTTCCGGGCGACGCGCTTGAGCGCCCAAGTTCAGTGGCAGCCCAAGCGGCTTGTGATCCCCAATCTCACCGCGGCCTTTTACGGCGGGCAGCTCCAGCTCAGCCTGGCGGCTCCACTGAAACCGGGCCTCTCCCCGTTTCGTCTCACCGCCTCCTGGACAAACACCGACCTCCATTCCTTGGCTGCGGACTTGTTCCGTCCGGACAACCATCTTTCCGGGCGTTTGAACGGCCGGCTCGCCATCGACGGGGGAATCCCGTCCGACTTGAAAACCTGGACAGGGCGAAGCTACGTGGAAGTCCGAGAGGGAATGCTTTGGGATATCCCGATCTTCGGCGTCTTTTCGCCCTTGCTCAACCAAATCTCGCCGGGCTTGGGCAACAACCGCGCCACCGCAGCTCGGGCGCACTTCCGACTTCGCAACGGCGCCGTGGAAACAGAGGATCTCCTCATCAACGCCGGCCCGGTTCGAATCCACTACGCGGGAACTTGCTCTCTCGACGGGCGGCTTGACGCCCGAGCTTCCATTAAGATCCTGCGCCCAGTGCCCTTGATCGGCCCCCTCGTCAGCCTGGCGCTCACTCCTGTGTCAAAGCCCTTCGAGTGCCGCGTTGCCGGCGCCATCGATTCGCCGCAAATCGACCTGATCTATATTCCGAAGTTCCTCCGGCCCGTGTTCAGTCCCCTCCGGTTTTTCAAAGGACTTCTCTCCGAGCCCCAAACCAAGCTGGGGAAGCCTCCCCCAAGCAATGACTCCCGCTAAACAGGAAGCCGGAGGAAGCTCCAGCCCCGCTGCGGTTTCTACTGAGAATTCCGGCCTCTTTCCACTCCTGAACCGCGGGGTAGAACATTCGCGCCTCAGCCGCCGCCTTCTGCAGCCGCCGAGGCCGCAAGGCGGCATCCAGTTCGTTCCCAAAAAGCGGGGCCGGAGATGTCCCCGGCCCCGTGCGATTTCATCAGCAACCAGGCTCAACAAGCCTCCGCCGGCCTTACGGTTGCCGCAGCCGGAAGAACATCATCTTGCCGGCGCTCGGATCCACCGTGAAGGGGCTGGCCGCCTCGGCCACGTCCGCCCACGGACCGGTCACCTGCTCGGCCTGCTGAAGCACAGCGTCCCCTTCCCACTCGAGGACCACCTGGCCCTCGGCGTTCAGGCTGACGCGGATCTCAGGCGGCGCGGCGGGCACTTCGGTGATTACGAGTTGGACGGCGTTCACCGGCGCTCGCTGC